>CBFGJG010000085.1:0-5035 GCA_965649055.1 Caldifarciminota bacterium | reverse complement strand
GTGCCCAGCTTTTACTCCTTGCAGAGAAATCAAGCGGTAAAAAAAGCACAATTATTACTTCCGAAGCATTGTTAAATGAAGTTGCAGAACTTGCAAAAGAGCAGAAGAACTCAAAACTTGCAAAGATGGTTGCTGATTTCTATGCAAGTCTTGGGAATAAAACAAAAGCCGATGAATTCAACAAGCTTGTAAAGGAATATGAAAAGCTTGAAACAGGAACAAGAGGTTATTGCTGGGTCCGTGTTAACAATTATTCTTCCTGGACAGTAGATGTCTATATTGATGGAAAATATAAAGGGACACTCTCACCCGGTTATTATTCATACTTCAAGGTTTGGGAAGGTTATACAAAGCTTTATGCTGCCGGAACATATACAGACTATTATTGGGGGCCAATCTACAGGACTATTGGTGAAGGTGAAACATTTACCTGGGACCTTTATGACTAACTTTAATGGGGCACAAGAAGTGCCCCATTTCTCCTATGCTTCTAATTTTAATTTTATCAGATATTTATAATAGCCCCTTCCATGTTTTTAGCACGGTTGGGAATTTATCAGAAAGGATTGAAAAGGATAATAATTTCATAAAAGATTCTTTACTGTTAAACAAAATAAATTCAGTGGCAAACAGTATTATAAAAGCTTCTGATTTAAGGCAACAATTTGAATGTAAGATTCTTAAAACAGATTTGGTAAATGCTTATGCATTACAGGATGGACAGATTTATATAACAATGGGTTTGATAAATCTGCTTGATTCTTTAAAAAATGAAGAGAATATAGCGATGCTTGCTTCTGCAATTGCACATGAGATTGCTCACATTGTTTTAAAACATGGATTTGAAATGGTGAAACTCGAAAATCTTTTTAAAAAGAACCCTAATAAATTTGATGAAGATATAACCTATTTGATAAATCAGTATAGCAGGGAACAGGAATTTCAGGCTGATGAATATGCAGTTTTATATTTGATTAGGGCGGGATACGAGTTCGAATCAATTGTTAAATTTTTCAAAAAACTTCGTGAAACATTAGGTGAAGTTTATCCAGGTGATGAAAAATTCAGCAACCATCCAAGATTAACAGAAAGGATTGCAAGGCTCTATGAGGTTCGTGCACAGATTGAGAGGGATTTTGACCAGTGGAACTTTGGTATTGAGGCTTTCAATGAAGGTAGATATAATGACGCAATAAGACATTTCCAGAATTTTACAAAAACATTTTCAAATAGCGCTTGGGGGTGGACTAATTTAGGTTCTGCATACCTTTTCAAAGCACTTTCAAATATTGAAAACATTCATGTTATTTTTTCAGTTACATATTATAATGAACCAAAGGAAAGATTGAGGGGAAAACCTGAAGAACTGGTATATGCTGAGGAAGCATTTAGAAGAGCTATAGAAATTGACTCAAGTTATAATCTTGTTTATTATGGCAATATGGGTATTATCTATTCATTGTATGGAGATTATGATAAGGCTATAAATTACACAATGAAGGCTATAGAAGGGAAAGAAGAACTTCATTATTTCTATAATAATTTGGGAAATATTTATTATCTTAAAAAAGATTATGATAATGCAATAAAAGCATATAAGAAATCTGCTGAAGAATTTGAAAATTGGGTGATTCCTTACTATAATCTTGCTATATTATATGAAACGACCGGCAATAATAATCTTGCGATAGAAAGCTGGAAAAAACTCGTTAATGTTTCAGGATTCCAGGAAGAGGCTTTGAAAAGAATAGCAAAACTTGATAAGAATTTTAAAGAAAAAAGGAGAGAAACAAAACCAGAAAGAACCCTTGCAGGTTTTACAATAGATATGAGAGAAGAAAAAGTGGTTAAAAAGGCAGGTAATTTGATAAAAAAATTGCTGGATAAGAAAAACAAAATTATTGACGATAAGGAAAAAAATATAACTATATTTATAAAAAATGGAAGGATATCGGCAATTCTCGCAAATGAGAGATGTAGGGAAAAGACGTCCAAGGGTATCGGTATTGGGTCCAAAATGGAAGATTTAATAAATGCATATGGTTTACCTGATGATATAAAATACGATAAGGATAAACAGAAATGGCTTTATGGCAGTTACGGAATTATCTTTATAATAGTGGATGGCGTAATTAAAGAATTCTGTATCACAAAAAATTTAAAATTAAACATATAGAAATGGAATAAATATGTTTTTTATCTTTTTAATAATATCAGAAGTTAATATTTCAGAAAAATATTATTTGAAGGGATCAGAATACTTGAAAAATAGGGAATATGAAAAGGAATATAAATGTGGGGTTAAGTTTAAAAATACAAGTTATTTCTGTAGAATTTCACTTTTGATAACTCAGGAGAAATTTAAAAAATATGAAGATGCCAAAATACCAATAGAATATGAAGTTTTTCTTATTTACACACTCTTAGATTCATATTGTTTCGTAGAACATTTTTATTACTGGAATAAAAATATAAATGAAGAGAAATTTCCACTGAAGAATATTTATGGAGGCACAAATGGGAAGAATGAAGTTATTTTATAAATTTGTTATATTGGCATCTTTATTGTTCATTTTTTATTCAAATTTAGAAGCAAAGGATAAAAAAGAGAATCCTGAACTTTTGAAAAGACTTTCTTACTGGCTCAGTGAGGTAAAAAATGCTGAAAAATGGCTTTATATTGATTCAAAAGGGAATGTAGTTGATAAAAAAGGGTTTGAAAATGTTTATGGTAGTTTTGATAATGGCTATGCTAAGGTCTATAAGAATGAGAAATGGGGATTATGTGATACAACAGGTAAAATAATAGTAGAACCTAAATTTGATGATATTGAATCTTTTAAAGAAGGATTGGCAAAGGTAAAAATAAATGATAAATATGGTTTTGTTGATATTTCAGGTAAATTGGTAATAGAACCAAAATTTGATGCGGCAACATATTTTAGTGAAGGCCTTGCAGGCGTCCTGATTGGTAATAAATGTGGATTTATTGATAAAACAGGTAGATTAGTAATAGATACAAAGTTTGATGAAGTGTATGTATTCAAAGAAGGTTTAGCACTTGTAAGAACCTATAATAAAATTGGATTTGTAAAACAATGTGGATTCATAAATATGAAAGGTGAATATGTTATAAAACCACAATATGAAGATGCATATTCTTTCAGTGAAGGATTGGCAGCAGTAAAAAAGAAAGGTAAATGGGGCTATATTGATAAAGAAGGTAAAGTTATAATTGACTTTAAATTTGATAAAGCATTTCCATTTTCTGAAAATAGGGCACTTGTTTTGACGGATAAAAAATATTTCTTCATAAATAAGGGAGGAAAACCGGTTATAGATATGCAGAATTATGAAACTATGGGGATCTATTTTAATGAGGGTTTAAACTTCATTAAAATTGATGAGAAATGGGGATTTATAGATACACTTGGGCAAATTATAATAGAACCCCAATTTGATAGTGTTATTAATTTTTCAGAAGGTCTGGCCCCGGTAAAGATAAAAGATAAAATTGGATATATAGATAAAACTGGTAAAATCTTGATTGAGCCAAAATATGATTATGCTTATAGTTTTTATAAAGGATTTGCATTGGTAAAGATTGATAATAGAGATATAGTTTGTGATAGTATTAGAAATATACTTGATAAAATACCAAAAGGTCAATCCAAAGAAGCAAATAAGTTGATTTTTAAAGCATTAAAAAATGAAGAGAATTACTTTACATTTTTTTATGGTATTTTTAGTTATGATTTATTCAATTTTATAACTAAAAATATTTCACAGAATGATATTGAGAGCAAAAACGAAATTATTTCAATTATTAAGAACTACAAATTAATCGAAAAAAAGATTTATTTTAACATAATAAGAGAGTCATACAATAGAGATATTGATATTAACAATTATAAAGTAATTTATAATCTTGAACTTTTAAGTTTCTTTAAAGAATTTGGATTAGCAATAAAAAGAAATTATAGAAAAAATTCAATTCCTATTTTATTAGATTGTGCTTCAGATAGTAATCTTCCTGAAGAATTAAGGGAATACTATTGTGAACTTGTTGCCGAATTCCATAATAAAGATGATTTTGAAAAATTGTTGACTATATCGAAAGGTTTTGAAGACAAAAGCAGATTTATAAATGTTCTCTGTAAAACTGGTGATGAAAGGACAATTGATTATATTCTTCCTTATCTTGAAACGAATGAAAAGGATATTGCCTGGGGATTAAGGTTTATTCCGTCACCTCGTTCAGTTGAAATACTGATTAAAATATTAGAACACCAAATATCAATCGGTGCCGATGCTACGGGAATGGTAAATGGCACTGCTTATGATGGAGCTATATTATCATTGGGTGTTCTTGGGGATGAGAAGGCAATACCAATATTAAAGAAGGCACTGGCTGATTCAAATCAGATTGAAGCAAGGAGGGTTGCTGCCTGGTCATTATGGGCACTCGAGGATAAAAGTGGAATACCTGTGATGGTTAAAGATGGGCACTGGGAAGATTTGAAAATAATGGCAGACCCTTATATAATCCCTTATGTTATCACATTAATTGAAGAAAATAATCCAGATACATCAATAATTGATTTATTTTTCCAGATAGGGAGTCCAGATGCAATAAAAACACTTAATGAATATTACGATAAAATAAAAAATCCTGATTTGAAAGAATACATTTCAATTTACCTTGCAAGAAAAGGTGAAACAAAGGTTTTGCCAACGATAAAGGGAATTTTATCCGATAATTCCAAGAAGGGAAAATGGGAAGATGCACTTTATTCTTTGTTATTTGTGGATATAGATGAATCTATAAAGAAAAGTCTTTATAATTTTCTTGATGATACTTTGAAGGTATACAAAAAACTTGCTGGAATTGTTTTATTGTTTTCTGGAGAGGATTCTGATAAAGTAAGAAGTGTTTTAGGTTCTAATGCTGAAATCCTTGAATATTTTCAAAGATATTTTAGAAATGAAATTTTCTTTTCAAGATTATTCGGGATACCTACAGCACAGAAGGAAG
>CBFGJG010000084.1:0-5134 GCA_965649055.1 Caldifarciminota bacterium | reverse complement strand
GCAATGCGATTATCGAAATAGCAAATGAAATTAGCAACATTTTCTTAAATTTAGATTTTGATAGCATAAGCGCTAGTATCAACGGAACAGTACTCGCGAGTTGGGAGGCATAAATGTGTGGAATTCCCGATAATCCGAAAATAACTTTCTTACTTATATCTAAAGAAAGATGTTCTGGGTGAGGCACTATATTATAAAAAATATCCCCCCAAAAAAATTGAAAAATACCTATTAAACTGGAAATCGAGACTCCAAAGATAACTATATAAAGAAATTTTTCTAAGTGTTTTTTTGTCTCAATTAAGAAATATGATAATAATGCAATCAAGACTGGGACCCATACTCTTGCAAAAACTCCATATATATTTTTTAAAGGCACCTTATTAATAAGAAAATCTGTTATCAAACCCCATATTAATAAAATAAAAATTATATAAATTATAGAATTTACTTTTTTATCAATTTTTATTTTCTTTTTATAAAAGAAATACATCATGTAAATTGGTGCAACTATAAATAAAATTATTGTTTTTTGAGATATTGGATTTTCATGATAGCTAAACCAGATATCTGATAGGTAAATAGCGTATAATCCTAAATAAGGCTTGATAATAAAAAGAATTGTTCCCAAAATAAATAACGGTAAATATCTCAATATGGAATCTTGAATTAAGAAATAACCGCAAACAATTGCAATAACTACTGTTAAAACTATTTGTAATAACCAATTATTTAAAGAAATATTAACATTTTCTATTAAATATTCTCTATTGGGACTAAAGGAGTTTATTTTTGAACTATTGCCCATATTTCTCCGAATTTTATTGAGTATTTAAAAATTGTTAGGTTTGCTCCTGATAATTCATCTTTGAGTGTTTCTAAGGTATATTCAATGTAATGTGACGAATCACTAAAATGTTTTATCCCAAGCTCTTTTTTATATAATACAAGCCAGTCTCTGTTTATCATTGGGACTCTTATGAGAAATTTACTTGCCAACGCTTTTATCTTTTTTAAAAATTCAATTCTATTCTCTATATGCTCTAACACATTAGAGAGAATAATTACATCAAAATTATGATCGAAAATATATTTTGTAGCATCTCCTTGGAGATATTCGATATTTTCAGAATTATATCTTTGTTTAGCAAAAGCAATATTCTCTTTACTTATGTCAATTGCAAATACCTTCTTAGCCTTTTTAGCAACATCGTAAGTTAATATGCCGTTACCACAACCAATATCTAATACAATGTCATTTTCAGAAATATTATCTACGAAAAATTTATGATATTGCATTATGCGATGCTTTGGATGAATGCCATCTTCTGCAGCAATTGCAAAGGAATTAATTAAGCTACGCAACAAATTATCAAACCGTAAAAGTATTTTTAAAAGTCTCCTTGCTATATAACGATTAATAATAAGCTTTTTTATTGCCATCTTATAATTTATGTTTTCCTAAAGACCATAAGGCACATATGCCCTGAAATTGGATTTATTATCGCATTCAAAATATATTTGAAAATTCTAAATGTCAAATAATGAGAGTCGTATATTTTTTGTAAAATAGGTTTTATCATGATTATTTCATCTTTTAATCCTTTAATCCCGTCATATCTTGAATTTTCAATATTCTTAAATCCATATTCCTCCACCTTCTCTTTTACTATATCTTCGTCATAAGCATATTGGTAGAAACTATTTTCATATACAGAAGAAACAGGTTGGTAAAGTCCTAATTTTACTTTGAATTTTCTAATAGGAGATAGGGTAGGAAATGATAGGAAGCGAATAGAATTTTTTTTCAAAACTCTATATATTTCAAAAATGATTTCATCAAAACCATGAAAAAGGTGTTCTATTACTCCTATACACCAAATTACTTCAAAGGTATTAGATTTAAATGGCAAGTGATTTATATCTCCAATAATTAGAATGAGTTCAGGATGCGCTCTTTTGGTACGGGCTATTGTATTTTTTGCAAAGTCAATTCCTACGACATTATAACCATTATAGTGCATTTGGTAAACCTTGTCTCCAACCCCACAACCTGCTTCAAGTATTAATCCCTGTTTGTCCTCCAAATATTTATGTAAATATTTTTCAACAAATCTATTCTTCTTTGTAAAATTTAGCTTTCTTTTTTCCCAATGGACATCCCAGAAAGCAGACGACGCTCTTTCTTTGACAAAAATCAATCTTTTACTTGAAGAATCATATAATTTTAGCATAATAGTTTTTGATATAACTTATACTCTTTGTCTATAATTTTGTTTAGATCATAATTCTCTAAAACATACTTTCGGGCATTTTCTCCCATTTGTCTTCGCAACTCTTTGTCATTCATCACAGTATCTATTGCCTTGCGGATAGATTCGCTATCTGTATTACAAAGATATCCATTTATTTTATGTTTAATTATTTCTTTTATTCCAACTACATTGGTTCCGATAACTGCTAAACCGCATGCCATCGCCTCAAGCAACGCCTTTGGATTTCCTTCATACAAAGAAGGCAATATAAAAACTTCATATTGGTTCATAAGTTCAGGGATTTGTGAATTAGGTATTTTACCTAAAAAATTTACTCTGATTTGGTTTCTCTTTGCATATTCTAATAATTGAAGTTTCAATTCACCATCACCAATTATATCAAGATAGTACAGGCTCTGCTTTATAGCATCGAAAAGATTAAAAAGGTTTTTTTGTCGTGTCAAACGTCCGATAAAAAGTAATCTACCATTACTTCTTTGATATAAATTCATTTGATTGTAAATATCAATATCAACAAAATTGCTTATTATTTTTATTTTATCTTTTTTAATATAGAATGTATTTGATACGAATTGTTTGGCAGTCTCTGAAGTTAATATAATAGTATCCGTGAGATGATAGTATATCCATTCTGTTATAAACATACGTATTCTTGAAAATAGAGTTGTCTTTTGCTGTATCATAAAAAAATACCATTCAAATCCGCATCTAACAATAAGTTTTTTCTTAAATAAAAACTTTGCGATTAATGGGGCAAAAGTAGTGGACATCTGGTTAGTTTTAATTATATCTGCTCTTTTTAAATAATCTCTCAAAATGATTGGTAAGAAATGAGATTGGATAAAACGAAATAAAGCATTTTTAGGTCTTTTGACAAAAGCATAAAAAGGGATTATCTCAATTTCGCCAAGTTTGTCCTTGAACTGGTAGTCACATCCGTCACCGTAAGTGATAAATGATACCTTGAGACCTTTATTAATTAACCGTTTATAAATCTGAATTTCCTTATCAAGCAAACCTGTCTCAGCCCAGGTTTTTAAAGAAATACCATAAGTAAAGAAAAGGAACAAATCCATATCTTGCTAATATTCTTATAAATTATTTTATTTTCCAAATGATAATTATGAATATATCATAAACTAGTTTAGTTAAAAGTATCTCGCCTGTATTTTCAAATTATTTAATCACCAAATGAATAGAACATATCACTCAATTGAACCTTGCTGTAAATACTTATTGAGAAATAAATTTATAATAAAAAAAATATCTATTTTCAAAGACCTTAGTAAGATAATATATAAAAATAAACCAACAATTGGGATAATTATTAATTTAGAAATGTCGGGTAGAGGAATAAATAATAATATAAAATATAAAACTAACCAAACTATTCCGGCTATACTGAAATATGGAATAATGTCAAGAAATTGTTCTCTTAGGGTATACCTCAATAATCTTCCAGAAAAATAAGCATTTATTATAAAAGCAAAATACTCTACGATAATATGTCCAATTATTATTTTTAAAATACCGAGATTTATAGTAATAATGATAGCAATAGTTAATAATATTATTTTTATGAGTTGAAGATAAAAAAACAAATCAGTGCGACCTTTTACTTTCAAAATATTTAAATTAACTCCGGTTATTGGATATATCGAACCGCTAATACAAAGTAACTGTAAATAAATAACTGAAGGTAACCATTTCTCGGTCAAAAATATTTTTATTAGTAAGGGAGCTAGTACTGCAATACCAAACATTAAAGGAAAATTAAAAAATATTATGGTCTTAATTGTTTTTCTATATGCATGTTTTAATCTTTCATTTTCATTTTGAATCAATGAATAGATGGGGAATGTAACACGTTGTGGAATGGCATATAAATTTATTACCGGAAATTCCTGTATTCTTTTTGCCTGTGTATAAAAACCCAAATCCGTGGCACTATATTGTTTTCCAATGACCAGTTTGTAAATATTCTCAAATGTGGTATTAATCAATCCTGAGGCAAGAAGTTTTGAACCATAGGCGAATAAAGATTTGAAGGAATTCCAGTTAAAAATGAGCGCTGGCCGCCACTTATTAAAAAGCCATAAGGAAATAACCCTGATTACGCTACCACCGACTGTCTGAAAAACAAGCGCCCAAACACCAAAGTCTTTATAGGCAAGGAAAATTCCAATTGCGCCAGAAACTAAAATTGAAATCAAACTTACTTTTGTCAATACCTTGAAATTTATATTTCTGGTTAGAATGGTATTCTGGATTAAACCGAAAGCATGTATCACAATGTTCAATGACATTACACGCGTTATAAGCGTCAGCAAAGGCTGGTCGTAAAATTTCGCAATGAGCGGAGCAGTAAAAAACAAGAGAAGAAAGAAGAATATGCTAACAATGATATTGAAATAAAAGACTGTGGAAAAGTCTTCCTGTGTTGCATTCTGTTTCTGAATAAGTGCAGAACCAAAACCACTATCAATAAATGATTGGGCAACTGCGATAAAGATAGCAAGCATTCCAATTAGGCCGTAATCGGCAGGTTTAAGAATTCGGGCGATGAAAATAGTTACGATAAACTGAATGCCCTGGGTGCCGAAACGTTCAACTAGAGACCAGAAGAGGCCAGAAAATAATTTGGAACGGAGAGACATCATTTAATTTCAGAATGCTAAATTGGGGATTTTGGGGTCACATCTTCAATTGTCAATATTATCGTCTATTTGGTTTCTTTGGTCTATTTGTTTTTTCTGTTTATTTGTTTTTATGGTTTATTTGGTTTGTTTGGTTTATCCGGTCTTTTTGGTTTGTCCGAACTGATTATGAAATTTTAAATAGCTACCGCTATTACGAAC
>CBFGJG010000083.1:0-5220 GCA_965649055.1 Caldifarciminota bacterium | reverse complement strand
ATTAAAATAGAAAATCATAATATATGGAAATTCTCACCCATAAATGTTTTAGTGGCTGTTGATCATCATTATATTAATGGCTGTAACTTAAACTTATATTCCAAATTGGAAAAAATAAAAGGTCTAATATCTTCAGAAATATTATTCCATGGAGTTACTAATAAGACAAAAGAACAAACTGAATATTTATTCAAGTCAAGCAATTTTGTCATTACAAAAACAAGCTTTCAAGGACCAGAATTTACAAATATAAACAATGAATTTATTAAAAACTTACTTAATAATAAAAATAATAAAAAAACAATTAAATCATTAATATGCCAGATGGATCATACGTTTATCTTTATTCACTTATGAATTATTAAACTTAAAGTCTTCTAATTTATAAAACTACTTAATTATCTAAAGCTTAATTTTGTCAATAATCGCACGGGTATTTTCTTCATCAACTATCGAATCACCACTTGAAAATATTTTAATCCTGCCCATGTTAGTTTCTAAAGAATAAAAACCAACTTTTATATATATTTCTTTACCTTTTGCTGATTCTGGTATATTAATTAAATATGGTTCTGTAATAAATTTTCCTTTTAGCTCTAAAAACGGCTTTCTTTGACAAAAATCGTGGTCATTCTGGAATAAACTATTATTATTTTTATCAGTAAAATGCACAAATACTGTGTCATATGGGCCCAAATCATCTATAAGTTGCCAATAATATACTATTCCTAATTGATTATTTGCAGTTTTGTTTACTGTTATTCCTAAAAGTTTAACTTTATTACCAAAATTAACATCAAGCGGCTTTTTAATATCATCTGGAAACTTATCACTCAAGTAACAAGGTCCTGAAACTCTTTGAGGTTTACTTTTAACTGCTTCTTTTTTTTCACATCCTGAAATGATACTTAATGGAAGAGTGAATAAAAATAATACAAAAACTAATAAAAATCTTTTATAAAAATCATTTCCCCTAAACATTATAAAACCTCCATTTTACGATAAATTTTTAAAATTATATATAACACACCAACTTTTTGTAAACTTTACCTTTGTAAAAATTAAAATTATTCTTTTTCGCAAACTCTCTTATACCCTTTAAAACAATAAACATAAGAAATAATTCTGATTATAGGAAATATTAAAAAAAAACTAAGATATCTTTTTTTTAACATAAATTTCCACTGATTTATCATATCTTTCATTAAATATCCCACTCTGTTAGAATTAGGTACACTTTCTTTAAAGACATCAATATTATATTTCTCTTTCATATATTTAAATGACATGCCATCAGAATAAGCAATCCTTTTAACACGTCCAATCGAAAAAGGATGGCTATGATAAACACATGCCTCAGGAATATATCGAAATTTGCATTTATCTTTTAATAAGCAATACCATAAATAATCCTCCCAGCTTGGTATATGTTCATCAAATCTAACCTCCTCCCACATATTTTTTAAAAAAGCACAATTAGCATTTGAAAAGGGAACTCTACCAGACTCCTTTTGTTTTTCTGGAAAATGTTTTTTCAAAGAAAACTCCTCAAAAGGATTTAATCCATCAATAGGTAATTGTCTTCCAAATGTTGCATGGCACTCACCATTTAAAATTGGCTCAGTAAGTCTATAAAGCCAGAAATCGTCACTTGGGAGACAATGGGCAGATAAAGCACATATTATATTACCTTTTGAATTTGTTATACCATAATTTAAAGAATAACCGAATGTAAAAGAATCTTCAGGAATAGATAATATCTTTACATTATAATCTCTGGCTATCTTTAATGTATTATCAGTTGATCCTGAATCAACAATTATAACCTCAAAAGGAACTTCTATTTTTTGCATGAAAACTCTATTTAAAGTATTACCAACATTTAATTCTTCGTTCTTTGTTCGTATAATTATAGAGATTAAACTCTCCATAAAATTACTTAATTAAATCTTTATATAATTTCTCCATATTATAAACTTCTTCTTCGAGCCTGATAGGATATTGGATGTTTTCTGAAAAATCATAAATCAAAGAATTATCTTCTGCTATCATCATTATCTTTTTTGCTAAATCAGTAGAATCACCTACTTTAAATGTTAAACCATTTACTCCGTCTTTCACCATTTCAGCCATGCCACCAATATCGGATGCAATAACAGGTATACCATAAGCATGACTCGTCGTTATAGTCAAAGGAGCATTTTCATACCATATCGAAGGTACTACTACAATATCAATATCTTTCAGAACCTCATCAATATTATTAAAATCATAACGGCCTTTCACTATTATTCTTTCATCTTTTGAGACCATTTTCTTTATCTTTTCAAAATAAAACCTCTCTCCAAAATCTCCTCCCCAAATCTCTAATTTTATATTGTCATTTTTAACCTTTCTGAACGCATCTACTAAAACATGCACTCCTTTATGATATTGAATAGTACCTATGAAACCAAATGTTACATTATCTTTCTTTTTTATATATCTTCGAGTTTTTTTCTTGCTATAATCAAACCCATGTCTTGAAAGCTTAAATCTTTCTAAAGGAATAAATTTATTAATACAAAACATATTAATCAAAAATTTGGATGGTGATAATATAAGATCTGCACACTTTATCAATTCTAAAGCTTTATTAGTCCTCAGATTCATATCATTTAAATTTTTTGAACTAAAACAATATTTAATGCATTTCTGACCACCATCAGGACCACTACAAATTACATTATCACTCCGAAGCATAATCCCTAAAGGACACATAAGCCAATAATCAGTAAGCATTAGAACTGTTTTAATCCCAAGTGTATAAGCGGCCTTTATAGAAGCATCTATTCTATATGGATGTGCACAATGAAATATATCAAATTTTTCATCACCCATTATATGAATACATTCACTAAAAAGCCTTTCTTCTAACAAATCAAATGTAAAATCTATTGGTTTTTTATGTTTGATAGCTATAACAGGCATTCCCTCATATTTGTATTCCTTCAAAAAAATATTCTCATTAAAACCTTTACGAAATCCATCGCTACTTTCATCTAAACTATAAGTTAATACTCTCACAGAATGCCCAAGCCTTCGAAGATATTTTGCAATATTAAGAGCATATCGTTCAGTGCCAGCATAATAATCTGGAAAAAATTGATGAACACCAATAAGTATCTTCATAATTTTATAATTCTTTAAATAGTCCAATATCTACTAATGAATTTCCAATATATTGTCCTAATGAATAGCAGAAAAGTTTAGATAAGTCATTTGACAATTCATTATTATTAATGTCCATATAATTACAAATATATTCGTTAAAACTTGTCACCTGGTCTTTATATAAATCTAAAAAATCTTTAATCATAAAATTATCATACTGGAATAAATCTTTATTTAATGATTGTTCCCTTCCACTCAAAAAATTGTAAACCCTATCGAGTTTGTATTCAAACAAACTTTCTAAACTAAAATCTTCAAAATTAGTTTTCCCAATAACTAAATTTTCAAAATAATGTAAATATCTAATTATAAAATTATCATCGTTATTCTTTATGTATTCAAATTTATCCATAGCAATAACGAAATACTTCAACAAAAATTCTAACGCATTATATACCTCATTAATATCTCTATTTTCAGGTTTAACACCAAAAATCCTGTTTATTGAATTACTTTCTATACAACCCATTTTGAAATAATGTAAAGCATCATTATTTTTTGAATGTATAACTGCAAAAGAATTAACAAACATAAGGTTATATCCATTTATCAACAGCTTTTTACCCAATTCTATATCCTCACAATATTGTGAATTAAAACGATAAATATCAAAAACCTCTCTATCAATTACAAGACAAGTGTTATCAAGAAAGGAATATCTGTATTTATCTCTTAAATCGAGTGATTCAAAGTCAGTAAATGATCTATTATTTCTTATAAAATCTTTGCTAAAATTTAAAAAATTATATTTTTGCCAGATCAACCATGTTTCAAATAAATCCGCATCAATTCTTGGAATCTTTCTAACAGTTAAAGCATGTATATTTTTATTTACAATTGGTAATAATAAGTTATAAAAAAGTGTATCACTTATAAAGATACAATCCTGAACTGTAAATATTAAATATCTTCCCGAAGATGTATCAAATGCAAGGTTTCTTATATCATTGTTACGTAAATTTTCAGGCTTTATATAAAAGTATTTATCAGTATATTTTTTTACTAATCCAATTGCTTCTTCATTTGAAGATGAATCAACAACAATTATTTCTGTCTCTTTAATGCCTCTTTGTGCCTTTATCTTTCTTAACGTATATTCGATATCCTCTTCGGGATCCTTTGTATGAATGATAACTGAAACCTTCACAGGTAAAATATTTGGAATATAATATAATTCGACAGAAGAAGGTATTTCAATTATATGTATATTTTCTTTAAATACTTTTTTTCTTATTAATATCTTTTTATTCGCTTTTCTTAATAATGCTTTAAAACCTTCTTTATAGAATGTTAAAACACTTTTTTTAAAGAGTGATAAAATATATCTCCTTCTTGTATCTCTTGGGAAGAATATATTCAATATTTTTTTATATTTTTCTTTTATTTTAGTTTTTATTCCAAGATTAGTTATTCGCAATATATACTTAAATAAAACTCTTTAATTTTCTGATAAAAGCATTTTATAAACCTGTTCTGTATTAAAAGCTTCTTCTTCAAGACGAATTGGATATTGAATATTTTTCTTAAATTCCAAAATAAGTTCAGGATTTTCAGCAATCAGACTAATTTTTTTAGACAAATCATCCGAATCCCCTACCTTAAATGTTAGTCCATTAAATCTATCTTTGATCATCTCAGCCATACCGCCAACATTAGACGTAATAACAGGTACACGATATGCCAGACTTGTTGATATTGTCAATGGGGCATTTTCATACCAGATTGATGGAACAATAACTATATCAATGTTATCGAGTATTTTACCAATATCAGAAAAATCATATACTCCTTTAAACTCTATACGAGGATCTCCTTTAGAGATTTCAATCAAATTTTTATGATATTCTGTCTCATTAAAGCATCCTCCCCATACTTGTAATCTTATATTTTTATAATTTGTTTTCGTAAAACCTTCAATCATTACATGTACACCTTTATGGTGTTGTATAGTGCCTATATAACCGAAAACTATTTCTTTGTTTGATATCTTCTTAGAATTAATTTTTC
>CBFGJG010000082.1:0-5221 GCA_965649055.1 Caldifarciminota bacterium | reverse complement strand
GAATAGAAGAAATATTGAAGGAAAGAACTTATGTTTAGAAAACAATGTGACATATTTTATAGTAAAAACATATGACATATATTATAGAAATAACACCAATTAATTTTCTTGGTATCTTTTTATTTCTAACTTCTTATTTTTCAATATATCATCGGATTCCGGCCTTTTATTATAATTTTAAAAGAATACGACTGACACCCTTTTGTTATGAATAAGATATAATAAACCTCTTGTATTTATTCATATTTTCAGGCAGGATTATCTTTTGAAATCTTATTTTTATTTTTACTTTTATGATTCCATATTTATTTAATTCTCTATTCAATTTTTCCATCAGTTCTTTCTTTATTAAGTCTTTGTTTGCATTTTCAAATGTATCAAGAATTATATCCAATTTTTCTCCTTTCTGTATCACATTGAATTCCCTTATATTATCACTTGTTGTTATAATCCATCTTGAGAATAAATCAGGGAATATATATTGTCTTTCTCCATATTTATTTCTAAGATAAATTAAATCATCGTTTCTACCTAAAATTTTCTGAATCTTTCTGAAATTACTTCCGCACTTACATTTTTCACCAAGGATTATCAAATCATTCATCTCATATCTTATAATTGGCTGTGCAGAATTGATTAAGTTTGTAATAATCATCTTTTGTGCTATCTTTCCAGGTTTTTCTATTATATTTCCATCTTTATCGTATAACTCCACAAAAACAAGGTCTTCATTTATATGTAAATTCCCACATCTACATGAACTTCCTATTGGTCCTTCGCTTGCCTGATATATCTGTATAATATCACATCCAAAAACTTCTGAAAATCTAATTTTATCTTCGTCATATAAAACTTCGGCATATGTCACAATTATCTTTAATTTCACTTTAATTCTATTTGCGTATGGCAATAATATCCTTAGCATACTTGGTGGTGCCATAATTATATTTATCCTATCGTTGTTTACTGTGTATATTATATCATTAATTTTACTCATAGTGCTCATGTATTTCAATTTTACAAATGGTGAATTTATATCCTTAAATCCCTGACTAAAAACCCTAAGTAAAAAAAGAATTCTGAAAGGTAAAAATTTCAAAGGAATTCCACTCCTTGCAAGAAATACAAAAGGAAGTCTTTTCGTTAATCTTTTGGGAGTAATATAAATTCCCTTGTTACCACTTGTCCCGCTTGAAAGTCCTACTACGTATTCATCGTTAAAATACCCTGAATATTCTCCCATTTCCTCTTTTTTCAATGCAAAATCCATAAGTTCTTCAAGTTTCAAATTACAGGTATTTAATTCATCAAAGTTTCTCATCATAATTTCCTTATTTATTGTAGGAAGTCTTAAAAAATCATCTATTGTTCTTATATCTATACCATTATAAATCTTCCTATAGAAGTTGCTTTTCTCTTTTACAAAATTCACAAGTGATATAAGCTGGTTTAACTGATATTTTCTTATATCTTCTTCAGAATAACTATAAAATCTTCTATTCAGATTTATGTAATCAACTATTCCCTGAAAAAAAATCAATTTATTTGATACCTCTTATATATAACTTATCATATCCTTTACCTGGTGGACCAGTTTTTATATCTTCTTTATCATCAAACCAGACTATCTCTAAATCTGTTGGCTTCTTCAATCTTAAAAATGTTCTGTATGGTTCGTAGTAAACTTCCTCTATATCTAAATTCAGAAAATAAACATCTGGAGAAACAGAGAAATGATAAATGAATTCACCTTCGGGAAGAAATCCTAAATCAAAGTCCTTTCCTTCTTTTTCACCTCTAAATACAATCTGTTTTACATTTTTGTGAATAACGGGTTTTTTAAAATTATCCAACTTAACATTTTTCATAAATTCCTCCTATTAAAACCTATACATAAGAGAAATTAAACCATAATGTATCCAAGCAAAATTATAAACAGAAGGAACATCAGCACCACCTTCAACAGTCCGGTATCCAAAAGAGATTCTAAATTTTTCAGATGGTTCATAGAATAGTTTTAAAGCACCATCAAATGCCCTACCTGGTCCTCCTGCAAGACCTTCTAAGTCAAAAATAAAACCAAATTTTTCAATGAATTTCTTTTCAAACCCTAAACGAAGTAAAGGGACAAACCCTAAATCTGTTTTCTCAGAAGATATACCTGGCTGCTCAAGTGCTATCTTTGCATCCCTTATTTTTGCAGTAAAACCAATCCAGCATCTACAATTATGTTTTTTGCTTCTACAAAGATTATAACTATAACCAATCCGCCATGAATTAAATTTATATGTTGCATTTGTTTCAACACCCTGCTGGAATGTTTCTCCTCCAAAATTTACATCATTATCAAATACACCACTTTTTGTATAAGATAAAGGTGCAAGAAGAATATGCAAATTATGCCTTTCTGTTATATTCCATCTAACATAAAGACGAAACCAGGGTAATGGACCTTTACCAACAAGTTCAACAAGAGAAAACCTTGTTCCATCAGTTGTATTAGGAATTTGAACATCGTTCCTTGTCTGCCAAAGAAGCCCACCTTCAATTTCAGCATTAAATCTTTCACTTCCTGATAAAAGAATAAAAGCAAATATCAATATAAAGGTAAATTTAACCTTCACTAAAACCTCCTTGCTCAAAATGGTATATTAATCCCGAGCGATAAAATCTCTTTTATCTGTAATGAGCCTATCTGTTGTCTTTCGTATATAAATCTTGTATTAAAGACTATCTGTATAAACTTTATTGGAATCATAGTTAATGTGTTTTCAAAATCCGCATCAGGTGATTTCCAGTATCCTGCTGAATCAGGATTAGAAGAGAAGAATGCTTTATAAATCTTTAAAATTCCTTTATATTTAATATTATTATTGAAAGCAATATTACCTTCTGTAATCCATTCAAGCCCACCATCAGTTGTTTTCAAATCATATTTTATAAAATTCTGTTTTGTTGCAAAACCAATCCTTGTATTTATCTGCTGTTTATCATTCTTAACAATATCCCTTGATGCACCAATTGAGTATGTTAATGTGATTGGATTAATGTAAAAAACAGAGTCCTGTATTGAATTATCATAAAATTGTGATTGGAATGTTATAGAAGCAAATGGGTCAACTGCCCAACCTTTTACGAGTTTAAGTAATAATTCATTCTCGATTCTATCTGTTGATTTCGAAGGTTTTGACCATTTACCTGTTTCTATTGACTGGGAATATGTCTGTCCATAACCTGATTTAAATGTATTTTTCAAAACAAAAGATGCTGGAAGGTTCTTCTGGTATTCAGCATCCAGAAGAAACATCCAGACGATTGAACCTGTTTCACTACCTACCCATGCATCGTTGTAATAATTCTGTGAAACATTAAAGGAAAGATTCCCTTTTAAAGCAAACAATATAATTAAAAACATACAACCTCCTTTTTTATAATATTTTTATAAATATTTATTGTAAAGTCAATAAAAATAATACTTTATTTAAAATTCAAAAGTTAACAAAAGTATACGCCTGCCCCCATTTTTCATTTTTGGTTGAGTGTTATAAGATAACCCTTTTATATTGTTTTATATGAAGATATGCCATCATCTTCTTTTGATAAAATTTTCTTTAATTTTTTTACCAATTGTCAAAATTACATTTGTGATACTTTTTCTTCTCGGTAGTATTTTGGGTTCTATTTCACCTATTTCTCTACCAATTTCTGTTTGTATCGATGAAGATTTTCTGATAGCAAGAACCTGTGAGGAATAAATGCTTCTATGACCAGTTATAAGAAAGCTGATAATGCAGGATATAGCAGCATAAGGGGCAATACCTGCTCCAAATAGTTCTATTGCCAAAATACTTGATGCAATGGGGGTATTTGTTGTGCCTGCCAAGACACTTACCAATCCAATTGCAGAGATTGTTCCTCTATCTATTCCTAATAAATTTGCAAATACTGCGCCCGAAGTTGCCCCTACAAAAAATACAGGGGTTATTATTCCACCGCTACCACCGAAGTTAAGTGTAATAGAAGTAAAAATAATCTTTAGAATGAAAAAATACCAGAGAACAGTTTTTCCCTCAAGGGTCGATTTTATCGTTTCCAATCCCAAGCCAAGAAATTGTTTTGAGAATATAAAAGTTAAAGCAACAAGAATTAAACCACCAATCAAACCTTTTAGTGGGTTCCATAATTTTATCTTAGAAGATATATTTTTGAATAATTGCATTGTTTCAATTGTAATGAGTGAGACAATACCAAAGAAAATTCCAGCAACAATTACTTTCATAAGTAAACCTTCACTAAAAACAGGAACAAAGTGTATAGGATGATAAAAATATGTTATTCCAAGTGCAGATGAGATATGATAACTTATAATACCTGAAATGAACGATGGTAAAAGAACCTCATATAAAATATTTCCTATAAAAAGAACTTCAACACCAAAAATAGCACCTGCTACAGGTGTTCCGAATACAGATGCAAAACCAGCACTAATACCACATATTGCCAATTTTTTTCGGTCAATATCATCGAATCTGAATATATCAGAAAAAACTGATGAAATACCTGCACCTACATCACAGCAAGGTGCCTCCTTTCCCGCGGAACCACCAGAGGCTATTGTAATTATTGGCGTAAGAAAGTTTATAATAATAGAAACTGGTGAAATTTTTCCAGAGCGCTTATGTATTATCTCTATAATTCTTTCTGTTCCTATAGCTTCTTTATCTGGTGCAAAATAAAGGATAATTATTGCAGTCAGAAAAAGTGCAAGTGGCAAGAAAAGGTAATAATAGGCGTACCGACTGGTTATCTGATTTGCCCAATGTAATGATTTTAGAAACGCTGTAGTTGCCAATCCAACTGCTATTCCAACAATAGCAGCTAACATACTCCATTTAATAGTGCTGATAAGAATAATTGTTGTTTCTTTTAATCTTTTTCTCATCTTATTATACCATTTAGTTCATATTACCAGTATTTTTTATTATAACTACTTTTGTCCAGCTGTCAAGAAATAACCCTTGGAAAAGATCATGCACATGGTGGTACAGTTAAGATAGTGAAGATAGGGGTAATGAATGAAGAGAGGATTGCCCTGGGGAGGGCAATCCTCAAAGGAGTTGCAAAAACCAATTTTAGAGTTAATAATAACTCTAAAAAAGGAGTTACCCATGACTTATAATATATTAGCAAATAATAAGTTAAAAGACAAGGAAATTTTATA
>CBFGJG010000081.1:0-5424 GCA_965649055.1 Caldifarciminota bacterium | reverse complement strand
GTGGTTGCTTTATTTATGAAATCTTCTTTTGAATCTATCTTCTAATCTCATTGCTCCAAATCCACTTAATGCCACAATGTCTTTGTCTTCTACTTCATTTAATTTATCAGGTATTCTCTAAGGCTTTCTCTTTAAATCCATAAGTCCAGATGATCCTTTAAGCCTGTGTCTTTTTACCCATTTTTATATTCACTTCAAATTCTTTTGCAGTCTTCCTATAAGACCTTTATCCATAATAATAGTCAACCATCTTTTTTCTAACTTAAAAAATTATTTTTTGCAATTTCATTACCCCTATCTTCACTATCAAAACTTTCCACCATGTGCTTGATCTTTTCCAAATTTTATAAAAGACCTTATTGACATTTATAATTTTTTTATTAGATTAAAATTATGAAAGGGATGATAAGAAAATTAAGGGTAAAAAGAAATTTTAATGAAAGGGGTAATTTTAAAAGAATATATCTAATAGAAAGGAGGTTTAAATTTGTTAAACATAGCCTCCGTTTATTACAAAGCGGAGGAAAATAGAATCAATTTTAATCAAGAATAAAAAAGGAGGTTAAAATGTTTTTTATAATGTTGTGTTATATAATGGATAATAAGAATCTGAGTCTTAGTAATGTGGAATATAAAAATCAAGTGAAAGTGAATCTTTTCTCTTCATATATCTTATTAAATCCTGATGAGAGGAAACCTGATTCACAGTTCAGAAAATATTTATTACAATACCTTGCTGGGACAGTTATTAACATAGTGGGTGTCTGCTCTTTTGTTAGAATAGTAAGCGATGAACCGAATTATTTTATTCAATCTTGTGTATTGAAAGTTATCAATGATATTGTCTTTGTTCCATCAACTGTCTATTTTGTGGGAAAAATATGCGGTAATAAGAAGGCAAATTATTTAAAATCTGTTGCTGGAACAGTTATTATGGATGTTGTTAGCGTTGCAACTGTGATTCTAATTCATGGAAATATCATATGTCTACTTCCAGTCTTTCTTTTCCCTCCCATTGGTGCTGTAATCGGTTCAAACATTTAAAAGAGGAGGAAAAATGAAAAAGTTATTCTATTCTATTCTATTCTATTCTATTCTATTCATTTTCTCACCTATCTGTGTTCTATGTTCTGTTAGGTTCAATGTAAAAGTTAAATATCCATTTCCATCAATCCTTGAAGTAGATACATTAACAATCGTTGATTCTTTTTCAGTTGGGACTGTTTTAAATCTGAAGATTACAAGGAATGATGGTTCTGTTTTATCCCTCATTGATACAACAACAGATTCAGGTGCTGTATTTATCATTGATAAATGGTCTGATGGGAAAAGTTTTTATCCTTATGAGATTGAAAAAATAGATATAGAACTTCCGAATGCTGAAAAAGTGAGTAAGATTGGGGAAGAGATAATATGTGAACCTGTAAAATTTTTATCTGTTCCATTAAAAAAGACAGAGGAAGAGACAATAGTTATTCAATTGCCACTTGGGACAACTCAACGTGCTAATGAATGGATAGGACCGGAAGATAAACCTGTTATATTTAAGTTTGTCATAATTACTGACCTACATATAGGAGAAGGGGAAAGGGATTTTGAAGGGGGTGGTTGGTGGTCTCCATGGAGAGGAACGGATGGTGGAAGAGATGCGCCTAACCATATTGCACAGGTAAGGGCTGTATTAAATATGATAAATTATCTTATATTAAATGGTGAAGATATAAGGTTTGTTGCTGTTCTTGGTGATATTTCTGAAAGTGCGGAGAGGTCAGAGTTTGAAAGGGCAAGGAGTCTTCTTGATTCACTTTTAGTTCCTTATATCCCTGTTTTTGGAAATCATGATACCTGGCCTTATCACAATGAATGGTGGGGTGGTGTTAATGAGCAAAATAGGAATGATGTGATAATTGGTAAATACTTTATGGATTATGGTTTTAAATCTTATTACAACGAGACTATTTCCAAATATCCTCTTTCTAATTTTACGATGGGTTCCTATCTTACTTCCTATATTTATATTCCTACATGGGATATAAATTCTTATTTTGTTAATTGCTCTTTTGATTGTCAAAATTATCATTTCATTATTGCAGATTTTAATTCAAGAGAAGAAGCCTGGTTTGGAGGGGGAACCCTAGGAAATGCTGAAATTCATCAACCTCAATGGAATTGGTTCTGGAATAAATTTGACGTTTCTTTAAACGAAAATAGAAAAATAATTGTTTTCAATCACCATCCATTAAAGATAATTCAGCCAGAACGAACTTTTAGTTTTGCAGAATATGCAATGAAAATGTTTGATCAAGCTCTTGATGCTCGTGGTTTTAATGTTTATTTTGAATACTGGTTTGCCGGCCATACTCATAATAATGAACATTTGACAGGCGATTGGTTTGGGGATATTATTAGTAATAACATTGTGACTGCAGAAGCCGGGACCGGTTGGTATAGGGTTTTTTGGGTAAGAGGTGATAAAAAGGATATACATATAGCAATGGATCCAAATTCAAATGGTATGAATTTCATATTCTATCCGGATGTTTTGACTGGAAGTAATACATCAAATTCTTTTATACTTAAATTTGGTGATGGTTCAGAAGCAACAGGCAGTGGTAATTTTTTGATAAATCATTCGTATCCTCAAAAAGGTGTTTATAAGATAGAATTTGATGGAGATTATCAAGGTAGACATTTTTCTATTTCAAAATTACTTATGGTTCCACAAATTTCTATTTCAACACCTCAAAGAAATACGAACATAGAACCAGGAAATCTTCAACTTTTCAATTTAACATTTGAGGCGCCAGAAATAAATTATCTATGCAATAATGCAGTATTCAAGGCAAACATTAATGGAGTCTGGAATGATATAGGTTCAGTGTCTAATAGTTCTAACAATAATCCCTGGACAATTCAATATTGTAACTTATATTGGACTTGTCCTTCTCATTTTTCACCAGAAGGTGTATTTAATGATACATTTGTGATTATATTTTCTAATAATTCACAACTTTATTCCTACTCATACAGACTTCACATTCCTTTTAAGATTGGTGTTAATGCACCTTCAAATTTCTATGCCTTGCCATTACAGGAACCATACAGGATAAAACTCACCTGGACAAAAAATTCTAATATTGCAATAGGATATGAGATAAAGAAAGTATGGAATGGGGATACTACTATCATCCCAATTAACGATGTGAATACTACATCTTATATTGATAATGATGTTTCTTTGGGTGTACTTTATACTTACTATATCAGGGCTTATGATAATGCAGGTCATTATTCAGATTGAACAGGTCCTGCTTATCCTGATCATACTCCACCTGTTGTTAATATTATTTCTCCAAAGAATCTAACTCTTATACAGAGCGGGAGTTCTGTGCACATTTTATGGAGTGTTGAAGATTACTCTCCAATAATTCTCCAACAAATTGCCTGGCCTTGTAATCAACATTTAAATCTTATGGGAGATATCAGGGATACATCTCTAACTTTTACATACTGTCCTCAATATTCATCAAGAGGAGGAGAATACCCACTTAAAATTTCTGCAATTGATATAGCATGGAATTTTGGTAATGATTCTATAAAAGTTGTTGTTTATGACCCATTAAAAATAAATATGGAATTGTCATATAATTTAACAAGTTCAGAGGTGCTTCTTCATTCAACTTTACCATTTGACAGACTTTATTCAAGGAGGACAGGATTTTTTATTGATAAGAATGGTAATATTAGGAATTATGATACAGGATGGTTTATAGAATACTATGGAGATAATATATCAGATTATTCTGACGATGGACTTGTTAACTTTGAAACAGTATATTATTTTGCCACCAGATGCAGATATCATAATCCATCAGCTTTTTTAGATATTTCAAATATTCTTTCGGTATCCTCTTCCATTCCATATTGTCCACTTTTATATGTTTATACAGATTCTGGATTTGTCCTTGATAACTCACTTTTACCAAGGAGTGAACATATCGCAGAACCTTACACTGATTATTATAAACTTAAAAAATTTCCATCATCTGATAGCATAATAAAAATTATGATTTATAGTAAGGATGATATAACATATATTGATAATATTAAATTATTAAAGGTAGAACATCCAAGAGGGAAAGAGATAGGAGTTTTAAAAACAGGTGAGATAATATGTTTTGAGAGGACAAATGCAAATTATAAGGCAGTTGATAATAATAATAGAGATTGGACAGATGAATTGAAAAGGAAAGATGGGAATTCTTGGAAAGGTAAAAAGACAGATTGGCTTATGGTTGATCCAAGTCCTGAAAGGACAGGACACATTCTTCTAACATTAAGACCACCAAAAGAGATAGGTGAGATAGCATTATCTTATGTATATACAAGGGCGATAGAGGAAGAGCAGGTTATATTTTATCCGGAGAGCATTATAAACATTATTCCTGTTGAATCACTTGAAATTGATTATCTCACTTTGATAAGAAAAATCCCTGAAAATACAATGAATATAGATACACTCCTTCATAGAAATATACCCACGGAAATGAAAGAACTTGATAGTATTTATTATGTGATAGAATCTGATGGAAAGATTGAGATAGAATTTTCAAAAGGTGAGATACATCCTGGGAAAGATATAGATTATGTTATGATAGTGAATGGTTATTATGAAAAAAGAGGAGAGGGAACTTCAAAGAAATCTTTTGCATCAGTACCAATTGAAAAGATAATAGTTTCAAGTATTGGACCTTGTATAAAGATAAGTTATGAGAGTTTGTTTGACAGAGAGGAGGAAATAGATATATTTAATATTGCTGGTATGAGGATAAAGAATATGAAGGTTCATTTTAGAAAAGGTATTAATGAGTTAGAGATAAAAGATATTCCATCTGGTATTTATTTTGTAAAGATTGGTAAGAAGGTATTTAAAACAACAATCATAAGATAATGAAGGAAAAATATACTCGTAAAAAATTAAAGAAAAAAGAGAAGATTGGCAGAAAATAAATAAAAAATTATTTTTTGTAAGTTCATAACCCCTATCTTCACTATTAAAACTTTCCACCATGTGCATGATCTTTTCCATTAAATTTATCGTTTAGATCTTGACAAATTTTTATTTTTTATTATAAATAAATTATGATTATGAGTTTTATTATAGATAAGATTAAATTCTCTCTCTCGTTAAATACTGTCTTTTTAAGATAAACAATAATCATTGTAAGATATTCAGATTATTCAGGAGGTTTAAATTTATTCAGGATGCCCTTTGCATCATAAGTGGGTGCAAAGGGTGAAATAATTCTAATTGGTGAAGAAATTAAATTAAAAAAGGAGGTTTGAATGAAAAAAAATATTGATTTTAGTATTGATTATATTAATATTTGGTTGTGAGAACAAGGTTATGAATGGATTTAAATC
>CBFGJG010000080.1:0-5448 GCA_965649055.1 Caldifarciminota bacterium | reverse complement strand
GTTGGAAGGGTTATATTTAACGAGGTCCTCCCGGAAGGTTTGAGGTTTAAGAATAAAACCTTTGGGAAAAAGGATCTGCAGAAATTAATTCTTGAATGTTACAAATCTTATGGCACAAGAAGGACAGCTGAATTGCTTGACGATTTGAAAGAACTCGGATTTAAATGGGCTACAAAAGCTGGAATAACAATAGGTATTGATGATATGCTGATACCGGAAGAAAGGAAAGTATTAATAGAAAAGGCAAAGGAAGAACAGGAAAAAAAGAACAAAGAATATTATGATAAGAAAATAACTGAAAGAGAGAGATACAATCAGATAATTGAATTATGGAACAGGACCACGAAAGAAGTAAGCAAAAAATTAATAGAAAAACTCTCTCAGGATAAAGATGGACTTAATCCAATATACATAATGGCAAATTCAGGCGCAAGAGGGAACTGGGATCAGGTTAGACAATTATCCGGTATGAGGGGTTTGATGTCAAAACCACAGAAGAGGGTAACAGCCCAATCTATCATAGAAACCCCGATTTTGAATAGCTTAAAAGAAGGTCTGACAGTTGTTGAATACTTTATATCTTCTCACGGTGGGAGGAAAGGATTAACCGATACTGCTTTGAAAACATCAGAAGCAGGTTATTTAACAAGAAAACTCGTTGATGTTTCCCATGATGTGGTTGTCACAATGGAAGATTGTGGAACTGTTTTAGGAAGAGAGGTTTCTGCACTTATAGAAGGTGGGAAGGTCCTTGAGGAGTTAAGTGAAAGAATTGTTGGAAGATTTGTCGTTGACGATATATATCATCCTGTTACTGGTGAGATATTGATAAATGCCGGTGAAGAAATCACAGAAGAACTCGCTAAAGAAATACAGTCAGCAGGTATAGAGAAGGTGAAGATAAGGGATGTTTTGACTTGCGAGGCAAAAAGAGGTGTTTGCCAGAAGTGTTATGGAAAAGACCTTTCTACTGGAAGGCTTGTGGAAATTGGTGAGGCAGTAGGTGTAATTGCTGCTCAATCAATTGGAGAACCAGGAACGCAGTTAACACTCAGAACTTTCCATGTTGGTGGTGTTGCTGAACTTGTTTCCGAACAGAGCGAAGAAAAGGTCCAGGAAAATGAGGATGGCGAAATAAGGCTGGAGAATGTGATTTACCACGAAGATAAAGATAAAAGAATAGTTCTTTCAAGAAATGGTATAATAATGTTAATTCATAAGAAGGGCATCAGAAGATACGTTATACCATATGGTGCAAATCTAAGGGTTCTTGATGGAGATAAGGTTAAAGAGGGTGATACACTGTATATCTGGGACCCATATGCGAACCTGATAATAGCAGAACAGGAAGGTATAGTAAAATTTGAAGATATTATAACCAATATAACTATGAAAGAGGTTGTCGATGAGACAACGGGAAAGAAACAGCCTATGGTGATTGAAGAGAAGACAAAAACCTATCACCCTGCAATACATATTGTTGACGCAAATGGTAAAAAACTTGGAACTTACTCAATCCCATCCGGTGCCTTCCTGCTTGTAAAAGATAAAGAGAGGGTAAAGATAGGTGAAACACTTGCAAAACTACTTAGAGAAAGTGCAAAGACAAGGGATATTACAGCAGGGCTTCCAAGGGTCGCAGAACTTTTTGAGGCTAAGACACCTGCAAATAAAGCGATCATTTCTGAAATAGATGGAATTGTAAAGTTTGGTGATGTGAAAAGGGGTGTTAGAACTATTTATGTTGAAGGTGAGACTGAAACAAGGGAATATCAGGTTCCATACAGAAAATATGTGACAGTTCATGATGGTCAGAGGGTCCAGGCAGGAGATAAGTTATGTGAGGGTTCAATTGATCCACATGATGTTATAAGGGTTAAAGGTGTTCTTGCTGCTCAGGAATTCTTACTTAATGAAATACAGGAAGTCTATAGATTACAGAATGTGAAGATAGATGACAAACATATAGGATTGATAGTGAGACAGATGTTCAAGAAAGTCAAGATAAAAGACCCTGGAGATACTAAATTTATTGAGGGTGAGATACTAAATAAGGATGTTGTTCAGAAGGTAAATCAAAAGGCAATAGAAAAGGGCGAAAAACCAGCAACATTTGAGACAATATTGCTTGGTATAACTAAGGCATCACTTTCAACAGATTCTTTTATCTCCGCTGCATCATTCCAAGAAACTACAAGGGTTCTTACAGATGCAGCAATCCAGGGAAGAATAGATGAATTGGTAGGACTAAAGGAGAATGTGATAATCGGGAATAAAATACCTGCAGGAACAGGGTTTAAGGAAAATGCAAATATTATCTTAACTGGTGAAAAGACTATTGAAGAAACAACAACAGCATCACAATAAAGGAGTATAAATGCCAACTATTAACCAATTAATCAGGAAAAACAGGAAAAAGATAACAAAAAAGACGAAATCACCTGCACTGAAAGGATGCCCCCAGAAGAAGGGTGTGTGCACAAGGGTTTATACAACTACCCCAAAGAAACCAAATTCAGCATTAAGAAAGGTTGCAAGGGTAAGATTGACAAATGGTTATGAAGTTACCTGTTATATACCTGGTGAAGGCCATAACCTCCAGGAACATTCAATTGTTCTTATTAGAGGTGGTAGGGTTAAAGACCTTCCTGGTGTAAGGTATCATATAATAAGGGGTGTTCTTGATGCTGCGGGTGTTCAGGACAGGAAAAAAAGCAGGTCTTTATATGGTGCAAAAAAGCCTGCTAAATAGGAGGTTTAATGGCAAGAAGAAGAAGGTCTAAGAAAAGGGAATTGAAACCCGACTATAAGTACAATTCGCCTCTTGTAACAAAATTCATAAATTCGTTTATGTGGGATGGAAAAAAGAGTATCTGCACGAAGATATTTTATAAAGCCATTGATATCATTACAGAGAAGATGAACGAGGATGGTTTCGAGGTCTTCAAAAGGGCAATTAATAATGTGAAACCAATTATGGAAGTGAGACCAAGAAGGATAGGCGGTGCAACGTACCAGGTTCCTATGGAGGTTAGACAGGACAGGAGGACATCCCTGGCAATTAAATGGATAATAAAAGCGGTTAGAGAGAGGAACGAAAAAAGTTTTGCTGAAAGACTTGCAAACGAATTGATAGCAGCTTCAAAGAAAGAGGGAAATGCATTCAAAATGAGGGAAGATACCCATAGAATGGCTGAGGCAAATAAGGCATTTGCACATTACAGGTGGTAGAAATTGAGTTATGATATCACGAAGATAAGAAACATAGGTATTATGGCACATATTGATGCAGGTAAGACCACCTTATCTGAGAGGATATTATTTTACACTGGAAAAGTTCACAGGATGGGAGAAGTAGACGAAGGTTCTGCTACAATGGATTACCTTGAACAGGAAAGAGAAAGGGGTATAACCATAACTTCTGCAGCAACAACCTGTTACTGGAAAGGTTATAGAATAAACCTGATAGATACACCGGGTCATGTAGATTTTACAATTGAAGTCGAAAGATCACTAAGAATACTTGACGGTGCAGTAGTAATATTCAGTGGGGTAGAAGGTGTTGAATCACAATCCGAAACAGTCTGGAAACAGGCAAATAGATACAATATACCAAGGATTACATTTATAAATAAAATGGATAGAATAGGAGCTGACTTCTTCAGAACACTTGATATGATGAAAGAAAGACTCGGTGCAAACACAATAGTGATAAACTTTCCATTGGGAAAGGAACAGGATTTCAAAGGGGTTGTCAGTGTAGTAGATGGGAAGGCATATATATGGGACGAGGAAACAAAAGGACTAAGGTTCGAAGAAATACCAATACCCGAAGAATACAAAGAAACCTATCTTAAACTCAGAAACGATTTGATTGATAAAATAAGTCTTTACGATGAAGAAATAATGGATAAATACTTGAAAAATGAAGAGTTATCATCAGATATTTTAACTAAAACTATAAGAGCAGCAACTGTAGCTGGGGTTGTTTTTCCTGTGTTTTGTGGTTCTGCTTTGAAAAACAAGGGTGTTCAAAAGATACTGGATGGCGTTGTAAATTTTCTTCCTTCCCCTGCTGATGTTCCTGCAATAAAAGGTGTTGTTCCGAATACAAATAAGACAGAGAATAGAAAAGCATCTTCAGAAGAGCCTTTTTCAGCTGTTGTGTTTAAGTTGATGTATGACCAGTTTGGTAAGGTTTCCCTTGCAAGGATCTATTCCGGTTCGATAAAAAGGGGTGATAGTGTTTTAAATGTTAATTTTAATGAAGTAGAAAGGGTTACTAAAATTTATTTAATGCATGCAAATAAAAAAATGGAGGTTCAATCAGCAGTTGCGGGTGAAATAGTGGGTTTTGTAGGTTTGAAGAATGCAAAGACAGGCTCAACATACACCGATCCAGAACACCCTATATTGCTTGAACCGCCATATATTCCTGAACCTGTTGTATCCGCTTCTATTGAGCCATCAACCCAACAGGAACAACAAAAACTTGAAGAGGCTCTGAAGATTATAAGTGAAGAAGACCCAACATTCAAATTAAAATTTGATGAAGAGACAGGTCAGTCTATAATCTTTGGAATGGGTGAACTACATCTTGAAGTTATCCTTGAAAGAGTGAGAAGGGAATTCAATGTTATGGCAAGATTGGGGAAACCAAGGGTTTCATACAGGGAAAGAGTAAGAAAGGAAGCAGAAGGGGAAGGGCAATTTGTAAAACAAACATCTGGAAAACAAATGTTTGGTCATGTTAAAGTTTTAGTTAAACCTTTCGATAAATTTGCAATAAAAAACCTTCTTTCGGGAGAGATACCTGAACAGTTTCACCAGCCTATAATTGAGGGTATAAAGGAATCAGCAGAAGCAGGTATTCTTGCTGGATTTCCTGTTACTAATACACTTATAGAAATAATTGGTGGTTCATATCGTGAAGGTGAGGGAACAGAAGTAGCATATAAGGTTGCAGCTTCAATAGCATTTAAAAATGCTTATAGGAATGCGGATCCAGTCTTGATAGAACCGATTATGAAACTCGAAGTTTTAATACCTAAGGAATATATTGGAGATGTTGTTCAGGATTTAAATGCAAGGCTTTCACAGATAATTGGTTTTGAGCATAGACCTGATTTTGAAATAGTTTATGCATATACCCCTCTATCCCAGTTATTTGGATATGCCACTGCTTTAAGGTCCATGACAAGTGGAAGGGGAACTTATACAATGTTATTACATCATTACGAAGATATACCTGAAAAAATTTATGAGAAGACGTTAAAAAAAGTGAGGGGATATTGAAAAATTTTTCAAAAAATCTTGACTTTTTAAAAAAATTTAATAAATTATATACCAAAAACTTAATAAAAAAGAGACATAAAAACCTTAATAAAAACCTTAATAAAGAAAACAATGGGAGGTTTTAATGGCAAAGGCAAAGTTTGAGAGGACGAA
>CBFGJG010000079.1:0-5831 GCA_965649055.1 Caldifarciminota bacterium | reverse complement strand
TGAATCTTCTATTATCCCATACGAAGGAAGACTTAATGAAGGATACTATGATGCATATAAAAGAAAACTTGCAAAATATTTTAAAATTCCATCATATTCGTATCTTTCCCATTTACCAATGGATTATCCATATTATTCGTTAGGTTATCTTATAGGTGGAGAATTTACTGAATTTCTTTCAGGTAAAGAAGCAATAGAATATGATTACAGAGAAGGGAAACTTGCAAAATATTATACTGATTTCGGGAAAGATTTGTTTGGAATAATTAATTATGATTTTGCTTCAAAAAGAAACTGGAAAAAATCGAGAATAGGGTTATATTATGATTGGAAGTTCAAAGAATACGATAGAAGGGATTACTTTGAAATGGAGGGTGAAAAAATTGAAAAATCATCGTTTGTGAATTTCCTGTCAAATGATGGAAATGGTTTTTATTATTACATTGAAAGGATAAATAATCTTTCATATGATTATATTTATTATTCAGGTGAGATAAAGTATTATGATTTTAAAACAAAAAAGAAAAAGAGCATATTCAAAGGATTTATAGGACTTCCTTTAAGGATAAAAAATAATGAATTATATCTCGGACTTTCAGAAATATCTAAAGGTGGTAAAAATACATCAAATCTTGGTTTTATTAATGTTATTCAGATTGTAAAATTGAAAGATGGGGAAATAAAAAAGATTATAAAAGACAGGATAAAAACATTTGATATTTTTAATGAAAATGTTTATTATTCTGTCCAGAAAAATAGAGGTTCTGTTGTTTATAAATATGACGGAAAGAAAAAAGAAATTTACTTTGAATCAGATTCAATACTTGTTCAGGATATGGTTTTTGATACATCCGGTAATCTGTATTTCATAGGATATGAAGAAGGTGATGGGAACAATATCTTTGTTTATAAAGATAAGAGAATTGAAAGAATAACGGATTATAATTTTTCATTCACAGGATTATCAATTAAGGATGGTTCTTTGTTTTTTGCAGCAAATTATCAGAACAAATGGAATATTTACAGGATGGATTTTGAAGATAAGAGTATTTATAAGATTATAACAGATGATTTTGGATATTCACCTATAAAAGAAAATGATTCATTATATTTTATAACTATTGATAATGATGGTGAAATAATAAAGAAAACAGAATATAAAGAAGAGAAGATAGAAATTATAGATAACAGGGAAAAGATAAAATTTGAAGGGTTTAAAGAATTTAAAAGAATTTCAAAAGTAAAGGGAATTTTAATGAATCTATTAAGCATAGCACAGCCTGATTTAATATTTCCATATTTTTTTATATTTTTTATAATAGACACATATAAAGTTTATGGTATCTTATTTACAAGCCATGATGCATCTTATACAAATACTTATTTTGCTGATATTCAGAGAGATTCAAGGAATGTAATTAATTATAATATAGACTATGAATTCACTGGTATTCCATATAGTATTATTGATTTAAGATTCAGTAGTTATAAGGAAAATTCAATATTTCTTTTTTCACATTATCCTTTTTTAAAAAACAATGGTTTTTTAAGGGGTATTAATATACAATTAGGTTATCGTCCTTTTAATTACAAGAAAAGGTATCTAATATACATATCGGGTAATATAAATCCTACATTTGATATTCCAGTTTATTTTTACGCATCTTACTTAACAAACTGGATGTTCAGGGATTATTCATTTGAAAGCGGCTTGGCAGGGTTTATGCCATTATTTTCAGGTGTTATGTTTGCTTCATTCCAATCCGCTTTTTCAGATTCGCAAATTGATTTTTATCTTCCATTAGGGGATAATATTTCAGGTAAAAAGGGTTATATGTTTGATATAAGATGGACAAAGAGGTTATTTTCTCCTAACTTTGGTGGTGATTTTCCCCATATTTTCTTTGAAAAGATTTATTTTTCAACAGAATTCGCATCCTGTTTTGCAGGGGATAAATTCAAATACAATGGTATGTTGTATACAACATTCAGTTTATCTATATTAAGAGAATTTTTTAGGTTTGATTTTCCTGTGGGTATTGGAATTAATTCTGATAATAAAATATTCTATTATATTGGAATTCAAATGTCTTTTGACGATTTAAGAGATAAGATGGATAGAATTTCAAGGATTGGAAGCACAATAAATTGGAAGAATGATTTTTATAAAGATTTTGGAGTGAATAAGAAAAATGAATTTTTATTTTTCTAAATTTACAGGATACATTGTTTGCGATTTTACCAAAATTATAATAGTATTTCCGTTGTTTAAAATTAAAACATTATTAAGGCAAATTTAAAAGTTAAAAAAGTGAATCTATTACGCTTTTTTACCTTTTATCTGTTTCTTTGTTCTAATAAATTTCTAATAAATTATATGACATTAAAAAATAGTAACCACAAAAAGAAACAAAAATCTTGACAAAATTATAAAAATTATTTATATTTATATTATGTTAAGATAGATTTTTCTTTCATTAAAATTATCTGGCAAATCTTAACATTCTGTAAAAATAGTGAAAATTTAACCTTTCAAAAAGGGGGTCTTTATGAAAGTTATACTTTCACTATTTAAGAAGTTTTCTTTCTGGTCTTTTGTCTTTCTTTTTTGTTTCTTATCTTTCAACCATCGAGATAGTCGTAAGATAAATGATTCTGGATTAAGTTATGATGAATGGCTTGATAAGGTGATGAATTATATAAAAGAGAGTGAATATGAGATAAGATGGCAGGAGAGATTCGAAGAATATCAGTCACCAAATAGGGCACAGGGATTAAGGTTCAGTTATTATGAAGATGGATTTAAGGTTTGCCAATGGGAAGATAGGGATAAATGGTCAGTGGAGATAAGGTTAAAAGGTTATGGTAGGGAGGAAATAAAAGAATATAAAGGTAAAGAAATCACAGTCCAGAAGAACAAAGGATATGTTAAAGGTAATGGTATAGATATTGTTTTTGAGAATAATGAGAAAGGGATGAGGGAGGATTTCATAGTTCATAAGAAAATGAAAGGTGAAGGCGGACTTGTTCTTGAATTTGAAGTAAAGATGGATAAAGTAAGAATGGGTATAGATGGTAAAGAGATAAGTTTTGGTATGGATGTTCCAGGTGGTGCAGAGGTATTAAGGTATGGTGATATGAAGATAACGGATAAGGGAGGTAAGGAACTTAAAGGTGAATTCAGGATAATATCAGATAATAGATTTGCAATATATGTAGATGATAAGGATGCAGTATATCCAATAACAATAGACCCATTATCATCTGTGCCTAACTGGATAGGAGAATCAAATCAGGTATCAGCATGGTATGGCTATTCAGTTTCATCAGCAGGGGATGTGAATGGAGATGGATATTCAGATGTTATAATTGGTGCTCAGTATTATGGCGGAACGGCTGGAAGGGTATTTGTTTATTATGGTTCTCCAACAGGATTATCAACAACACCAGATTGGGAAATGTCAAGTGGTGGTGATTACACATACTTCGGCAGGTCTGTTTCAACTGCTGGTGATGTGAATGGCGATGGATACTCAGATATTATAGTGGGTAGTGCCTGGGGTTTTAACCAATATGGTAGGGCATTAGTTTATTATGGTTCTGCATCAGGTTTATCTTCATCCCCTAATTGGACACAAACTATTTATCAAGATAATTGTGGTTATGGAACCTCAGTCTCAACTGCTGGTGATGTGAATGGTGATGGATATTCAGATATTATAATAGGTGCCTTCCAATACGACAATGGAGAGACAGATGAAGGAAGGGCTTATGTTTATTATGGTTCTGCATCTGGATTATCAACATCACCTGATTGGATAGGCGAACCAAATCTTGCAGATGCATGGTATGGTCATTCAGTCTCAACAGCAGGTGATGTTAATGGAGATGGATATTCAGATGTGATAATAGGTGCTGATTATTATGACAATGGAGAAGGGGATGAAGGTGCTGCATTTTTATATTATGGTTCTGCATCTGGATTATCAACATCACCTGATTGGACAGGTGAATCAAATCAGGCAAGTGCATTATATGGTAATTCGGTCTCAACAGCAGGTGATGTGAATGGAGATGGATATTCAGATATTATAGTGGCTGCCTTTAAATACGATAGCGGCGAGACGGATGAAGGAGCTGCCTTTGTTTATTATGGCTCTCCATCCGGGTTATCTGGAATACCGGATTGGATAGGTGAATCAAATCAGGCAAGTGCATTATATGGTAATTCGGTCTCAACAGCAGGTGATGTTAATGGAGACGGGTATTCTGATATTATAATAGGTGCTGATGGGTATGACAATGGTGAAGATAGTGAAGGTGCTGCATTCGTTTATTATGGTTCACCAACAGGATTATCTTTAACACCGGATTGGACAGGAGAATCAAATCAGCCATATGCACATTATGGTTATGCAGTCTCAACAGCAGGAGATGTGAATGGTGATGGTTATTCAGATGTGATAATTGGAGCTTACAATTATGACAATATAGAAGGAGACGAAGGTGCTGCATTTGTTTATTACGGCTCTTCAACAGGATTATCAACAACACCTGACTGGATTGGAGAATCGAACTATGGTGGGGCGGGTTATGGTGTTTCAGTTTCTCAGGCAGGGGATGTTAATGGAGATGGATATTCAGATGTGATAATAGGTGCTTATACCTATTCCAATTTGCAGACTTACGAAGGTGCTGCATTTTTATATTATGGTTCACCAACAGGATTATCTTTAACACCGGATTGGACAACCGAGTCAAACCAGAATTTTGCAATGTATGGTAGAGCAGTTTCTCAAGCAGGAGATGTGAATGGTGATGGTTATTCAGATGTGATAATAGGTGCTTATTTATATGACAATGGAGAAGGTGATGAAGGTCGTGCATTTGTTTATTATGGTTCTCCATCTGGATTATCAACAACACCAGATTGGATTGGAGAACCAAATCTTGCATATGCATGGTATGGTATATCGGTCTCGACAGCGGGAGATGTTAATGGTGATGGATATTCAGATGTAATCGTTGGAGCTGAACAATATAGCAATGGAGAGATTTCGGAAGGTGGTGCATTTTTATATTATGGTTCTTCAACGGGTTTATCATTAACACCTAACTGGAAAGGTGAATCAAATCAATGGAATGCATCTTATGGTAAATCGGTCTCAACAGCAGGAGATGTGAATGGCGATGGGTATTCTGATGTAATAATAGGTGCTTATTATTATAGTAATGGAGAAAGCTTTGAAGGTGGTGCATTTGTATATTATGGTTCTTCAACGGGTTTATCATTAACACCTAACTGGAAAGGTGAATCAAATCAGGGAGATTCAAGGTATGGTATATCTGTCTCAACAGCAGGTGATGTTAATGGAGATGGATATTCAGATGTGATAATTGGTGCTTATCTGTATGACAATGAAGAGGAAAATGAAGGTGCTGCATTTGTTTATTATGGTAATGAAGGAAGGTCAAAGGTTGTGAACCTTAAACAATTAAGAGATGACTTAACAACACCGGTAGTTCCTTCACTTTTGACATATTCAGAGAACTCATTTGGTATATCAGGAAATCTTTTATCAAACTATGGAAGGGTTCTTGGAAAAGCAGAGATAGAGGTAAAACCATTAGGAACATCATTTGATGGAACAGGTATTATAGAGACAGACTGGATAGATTTGGGGACATCTGGATATAATTTATCTAATGTAATAAATGGTCTTGATAATGACATGCTTTATAAATGGAGATTGAGGATAAAATACCATCCAAAATATGGTTCACCGATACATTCAAGATGGTTCTATATATCTGGTAATGCACCGCAAGAG
>CBFGJG010000078.1:0-5955 GCA_965649055.1 Caldifarciminota bacterium | reverse complement strand
ACAGTTGTTCAAATTGTGGTGCTAATTACATACCTTATAATAAAGATGTTCCCTGCCCAAAATGTGGAATTGTTGAGAATGAATATTATGACTTTATACCAAGAGCAGTCGCATCTTTAAAATTTAACCTACAAGCATATGGTTTATTTTCCCCTCTTGCTTGGTGGATTAGTTCATTTGCTGACAGTATTATGCTTGTTATTTTTAACATCTTTGAGAATTACAGAGAAAAAGAAAATAAAGACGATTTTTCAAAACATACAAAAGAAATGCTTGAAAAAGGTGACTGGAAAGACAAAGAATATTTAAAAAATCATATCTATAATATAGCATTAAGAATTTATCAAGAAATTAAAGACGAAATAAAATAAAAAAATTAAATAAAAACAAAATAATTTGTTACTGCATCCTTTCAAGCTCCAAAAAGTTCAATAAACTGCTTATAAATGTCTTTGGATATAAACAAATACACCATTTCAACTGCCCTTGTTATTCCCATATATAAATCATTTTTAAATTCCGGTCTTTTAAATAATTCTGAATCTATTTTAATCAATACTACATCTGCTTCAAGTCCTATAAATCCTTTTAAGGTTTCGACATTTATTTCATAATTGACTTTATTATAATCTATAGTGTAAGATAGCAAGACAATTTGTTTCTCTGTTATTTTCGATTCTTTTATTAACTTTTTTAAAACTTTATTCACATTGTCAACAAAATCATTTTCATTATTGTATTCAATAATTTGAACCTCTTTACCTATTGGATGATCAGGTAAATACTTATATTTTATATTCATAAATTGTTCAACTTTTTCAGAAATTTTTTTCTGATTCCTTAGATTTTCTTCTAAGGTAAAAACGGGTTCTAAAAATGGTAATTTTTCCTCAATAGTTTCCTGTTCTTTCCCGAAAATACTTTGATAAGGGTCATAAAAAATATAAAAATATGCATTTTCTTTCAATAATTTTTCTATGCAGGTCCACCAATTTTTTCTAAAATTTTGTCCTTCATCAACAAAAATAGCATCAAATTTAGGATATTTTGAAAAAATAGAATTTAATTTTTTATCTAACATTTTTGGATACTCATTATCCCAGTAATCTCGATCTGGATCATTAGGGTGTTCTATATTTAAATTTTCACCTATTTTGTCAAGTTTATGAAAGTTAGAAACTTTAAAGTTTTCTTTCAGATTTTCAGTAATTAAAGAATCATTTTTTATAGTTAATTCTATATGATTAGCAAGATTTTTTGTATAACATATATACAAAACTTTCTTCCCTTCTTTTACAAGAAAACTTAAAATTTCATAAGCAAGATAGGTTTTACCTGTTCCTGCATAACCTCTTATTAAAAATCTTTTATTTTGACACTTTAATAAAACACTCTTAATAAAAGCCTGTTCCTCTGTTAATCTATTAAGTCTCTTTTTAATATCTAATCCGGTTTCTGGGGAATAAAATAGTTTAAAAACAGGTGCAAGTATATTCTGGATGACTAAGAATTCTTCATCATTTAAATAAACTTGATTTTCTTTCAATAATTTTCTTCTCTTTTTAAGTAAATTCTGAATCTTTTCCTTAAACTCTTTTTTGTCCATATTTTTTAAACAAAATATCCTTTCTTCATAATCTTGAATTGTGCATTCACAATCAACTGCATGAGGAAACATAACAGCATAATCTATTGGAAAATGTTCTATAATCTTTTCATTTTTCTTTTCTATTTCTTTAATCAAAAAATTGTGACAGCTTATTTTGGCTTGTTCTAAAGGATTTTTTATTTCTTTTCTATCTCCCTCTTTTGAAATTCTAAACCATTCGTTCTCTTCTTTATCAAATATAACTCTTCCACCTTTTACTTCAATTACCAATAATCCAAGAGTTCTATTCAAGATAACTATGTCAATCTCTCCTTCTATTTTATTCGAACTTGTCGGATAATAAGATAGATTATGATAAATTAAAAAGTTATCATCTAAACTTTTCTCCATAAAACTAATTGTGTCTCTTACAGATGGTTCTGCATTATTATACCTTCCAAGTATTAATTTTGCCATTTTTCCTCCTTCATGGTTTTTAATTTGTCTCTGTTTCTTTGTGTGCATGTGAAGAGAATCCATTTATTGACATTTTTTTATCCTAACATTAATAGCTCGCCATGACTCTCGCATTTTCTTTCTATCATAAGAAGGAATTATATCAAAAATAACTAAACAACCACCAGTTATTCCTTTCGGCAAATCTCTTTTCAAACAGAAATAAGACTCATTATTAGAAGTATTTATGAAACAAAAGGGACGTGAATGCTCACCTAATATTAATTTTCCAATGAGACCTTTTCTTTGCTGACTGTAATCATCTTTATTGCCTAACTCATTTTGCCAAATAGACTTACAAAATTTTAGTGCCTCACTTATGCCATCCGGTTCATTATTATCTCCAAGGATTTTGTTAAGCTCCTTAATGAGGTTATTAAGTTTTTCACTGATTGACCACCCATGATTATTTCGAACATATTTTGACAATATCAGGTGAGAACGGGCTTCAGCAAACTTCTCTAACTCTTTACAAAGCCAGCCAATATCTTCAAATAGTGAAACTGATTGTTCAAGTTTTGGAGAGTTAATAGCAGCTTTATACATCAATGATAATGCTTCTTTTTTTCGTCCACTGTCTCTAACTACCTTTGCATATTCATGCATTAACCACCATTCAGTTTTGTAATTACTACATAATCGTTTATAGATTTTTTCCGCTTCTTTGAGGTTACCAAGTTTATAATATGCCAACGCTTTTAATCTAAGAAAAAATTTCCTTTCTTTAGGGAATTTATCTATGATCTTATCAGTAACTTCTATTGCTTCTTTGGGATTGTTAGTTTCTATTAATGCATTTATGCGATAGTTGTACCATATTGCTTGGTCACTCCAACCTTTTCTTCCAGATCTGTGTATTATTGGTTCTAAACTTAATGTATTTGGGTTAACTTTGGTTACCCATTCGTTAACAGTATGCCAATCATTAATATCTTTAGCAGCTTTCAAGACACTAAAAACTGTTTTCTTCAAAGCAAGGGCCTCAGGATTGAGTTGCAGAATTTTTTGGGCTAATCCTTTTACTTCATTCAAAGAAGTATTTCTACTAAATTTATAGATTCTTCCTTCAATATACGTCCATATCGCCTCATTGCGACACCAACTATTATCTGGAAATTCTTTTAATATTTGTTCTGACAGGGAAATCGCTTCATCAAACCTTTTAAGCTTTCTTAAACAGTGGAGCATACCTGCACCTACATTTGCATCTTTATTATTTGCCCATAAGAGTTCATAAATTTTCAGAGCTTCCTGATATTTTTTTTCTTTTCTTAAATCGTTTGCCTTTTTCTTTTCAGAAAAAAAATCTGTCATATTATCACCTCTGATTTATAATTTTCATTATCTCTAAATTTATTTCTATTTTGTTTTTTTTCATCAAGTTTTCTTTCTGTCTGTCATCTGGGTTTAGATAAAAAATTTGAGAAATTGGTGAGCAAATTTCTCTATTTTTTATTTTTTTGTAGAAATTTCTCACCAAATCGTTTATATCTCTCATTAGCATTAATAATAATAATGCTTTCTCTTGTTCTTGTTAGTGCGGTATAAATGATCGTATCTAAATCTTCGTCTATTGTGGGCGCTTTTTCAGGAATAAAGAGAATTACATTATATATTTCCCAACCTTTAAAGCTATGAATTGTAGAAATTTTTAACCTTCCGTCGCCCATCCAGAATGCTTTTTTATGTCTAGATGAACTTCCATATTCATCTTCAAAAACATGATTGACTTTAATGTTTTTTTTAGAGAACATTTCAACTGCTTGCAAGCCCCTTTTATGATCAGTTAAGAGGATTACTATATCAGATACACTTTGTTCTTTTTCTTTAAAATTCAGAAATGCTTCATACACGTAATATTGCCATTTTTTTTCATCAATATTTTGCCAAGTTATATAAGAATATAGCGAAATACGTGGATCAATTTCTTTGATTTTAACTTCTTGATTTAATTTAAAAGTTTTAGCAAACTCAATTGCCATTAAAGCGACTTCTTTGGGTAATCTATAAGAAGTTGTCAAATCAATATAAGGACCAAATTTTTCAAGACCTTTTTTGTAATTCTTTTATCAAGCCATTCTAAATTTCTTCTATAAATATTCTGTCTTTTATCACAAACTATTACCAATTCATCTCTTTCAGTTAAAAAGAAATCATTAAGTAGTGCATACCATTCATAGTGAAAATCCTGCCCTTCATCAATTAGAATGGCATCATATTTTTGATAATTTTTTCCTTGACTTGCTTCTATAACAGCATTTGGTATTGTTGTTTTGAAAAATTCCTCTAGCTCCATTTCATAATCATTAGGATTTTTATACTTTTTTTTAGGAAATTTTATCTCATATTCAAATTCATTTAGTTTGTCCAAACAAAAACCATGAAAATATGAATAAGTGATTTTATCTTGTTCAAAAGATAACGGAACTCTATTAACCATATCTTTAATGTAATGGAAAAGTGTTATATTAAAGGTAAGTATTAAAACATTGTAACCCTGTGAAGCTAATTTTGCTGCCCTATAAGCTAAGACCAAAGTTTTTCCACTTCCTACAACTCCACGAATGCGGTAATGTCCCTTTTTGGGCTCTGCAACTTCTTGTTGTTTACGACTGAGTTTCAATGCTTCTCCTTGTTCTATACTATGGCGCGGTGGCTTTAACCAATATAAAACCTCTCTATTCCATTTTTTATTCCAATATTTGCTTCTAAGATTTATATCTGGAACAATCTCTTTTATTTTTTCTTCTTTAAGATAATCAAACCCAAAAACCGGTAAATATTTATATTTTTTAATTTGTTTATTAAATTTTCTTCTTGAAATATCAGTTTTGGAATTATGGAAGTAAACTAATGTTTTTATCAATCCATATTTTTTTTCATTTAGATCAACCTCCTCTCCAATATCTGGAACTAATATCTCGATTATTCTTTTCTTATAATATTCTACTTGGTCAATCGGGCTTTTTTTCGGATAATATACACCGTTTTCACCAATAAAGAAAAAACAGTCTTTATTCCATTCGTAGTTATCTAAATTCCAATCTTTTACTTCATAGATTACAACTCCAACTTCTGGATTGAATATAATTATATCAGGTCTTAATCCATTTAAGAATGGCTGGACGAATATTAACCAACCCTTATAATCTGCAAGGTTTTCTATATTAGGTTCTTTATCCCAATTTGGGTCCTTAGGTAAATAAGTGTCAAGATATTTGATAAGTGCTTTCTCACCATCAGTCAATGGATTGTGTTGCTTCTCTAATTGTTGCCAGTTTGGATATAATCTATTGCTCATAGATATCTCCTTTTTTGAGAATTTTAATATTTCTGTTACTTGTAAACTATTTAGTGGAACTTAACTTATAAACCCTCTTTTCCCTCGAAAAGACCACCCACAATTAAATTCATCGGTATAGAACCTAATGCTCTAAACACAAGTTTCAAGTCCCTATTCCCTATCAATCCGAGCCCGATCTTACGGGAGTTCGATTGCTACGGCTATAGCGTAGTGGGCGAGTGGACACGCGGCCTGCTACGGTTGCAATCCCGATCTTACGGGAGTTCGATTGCTACAAATTTTCGTGGGTTTATAAAAGATTTTTTGAAAAAAGAGTTGTTGCAATCCCGATCTTACGGGAGTTCGATTGCTACATAATACCTCTCTCCTTCTTTTATAATTAGCAGGAGAGAAGTTGCAATCCCGATCTTACGGGAGTTCGATTGCTACGTTCCTGAACTTCATTTATTCCCCTCCTTTACTGATACTGTTGCAATCCCGATCTTACGGGAGTTCGATTGCTACCCAATAACAGTGGAAGAGGAAGAACTTTGATAAAATTGTTTCA
>CBFGJG010000077.1:0-6302 GCA_965649055.1 Caldifarciminota bacterium | reverse complement strand
ATTTATGGATTATTATGGTGATGAGAAAAAATATACCTGTATTCTTAAACTTGGTGAAAAAACAGATACTGACGATGTTGATGGAAATGTTATACAAAGAAAAGATATAAAAGATATTGACGAGAAGAATATTGAAGAAGTGATTAAAGGGTTCATAGGAGAGATAACACAGAAGGTTCCACTTTTTAGTGCGGTTAAGATAGATGGGGAAAGATTATACAAGATTGCAAGGGAAGGTAAGAATGTAGAATTACCTGAAAGAAAGGTTAAGGTCTTGGACCTTAAGATCCTTGATTTTACACCACCATACTTGAAATTATTTGCTTATGTTAAAAAAGGTGTATATATAAGGTCTCTTGCAAGGGATATTGGTGATAAACTTGGTTGCGGTGCATTTCTCTATAGTCTTATAAGAGAATATGTATCACCTTTCAGCCTGAGTGAATCTTTTACAATGACAGATATAAAAAATCGAAATTATGAGATTATTCCCATTGATAAATCATTACCACATTTCCCAACTGCAACACTTGATGGCGATGCATTATGGAAATTCAGAAATGGTGGTTCTATCAATGGATATTATCCTGATGGATATTTTTTTGTAAAAGATAAAAGAGGGAATGTTATAGGTATAGGTCAGGGAGACTCTTTTTCTTTAAAGCCTGTGAGGGTTTTATTTGGAAATAATTAAATATAAAGATATTTCATTCAGGTGCAAAATAATCGTTATAGGTAATTTCGACGGTGTCCATCTCGGACATATAAAACTTATTGAATTTGCCAAAGGTTTTGGTGATGTTTCCATACTCACCTTTACACCACACCCAAAGATAGTCCTTGATGGAATCAAAAGAAATTTTTTATTAACACTTGATGAAGAAAAATTAGAAATTTTTAATAAACTTGGTATTGATGATATTCATTTCGTCAGGTTTACAAAAGAATTTTCAAATTTTTCACCTGAAAGATTTGTTGATAATGTAATTTTAAAGATAAAGCCGGAAAAAGTTGTGGTAGGTTATGATTTTAAATTCGGAAAAGGAAGGAGTTCTGATGCGGAGACTCTGAAACAAATTTGTATGAAAAAAGGTATAAATGTTGAAATATTCCCTGAAGTCCTTTTTCAGAATGAACCTGTGAAAAGTTCAAAAATAAGGAATTCTATCATAAAAGGAGATTTTGATAATATAGAAAGACTCCTTTTAAGAAAGTATGAATTTAAAGGCAATGTGGTAAAAGGAGAAGGAATAGGAAAAAAAATTGGATTCCCAACTTCAAATCTTGAAGTTGACGAGATGAAGCTATTACCTGAAAGTGGTGTTTTTAAAGTTATTGTTAATGATGTTTATAAAGGTATGCTTTATATAGGTTCGAAACCAACATTAGATAAGGAAGGAAGATTTATAGAGGTTCACATATTTGACTTTAAAGGTGATTTATATGGTAAAACACTCAGAATTAGCTTTATAGAAAAATTAAGGGATGAAATTAGATTTAAATCCCTTGAAGAATTGAAAAAACAACTTATAATGGATAAAGAAAAAGCGTTAAAACGATAGGAGGAAAAATGGAATTAAGTAAAGAAAAAAAACTTGAACTCATTAAGAAGTATGGTAAAGATGAGAAAGACACAGGTTCACCAGAGGTGCAGATTGCTATTTTAACAGAAAGGATAAACAACATTACAAAACACCTTGAAACTTTTAAGAAAGACTATCATTCAAGGTTAGGACTTTTGAAACTTGTGTCAAAGAGGAGAAAACTTTTAACTTATTTAAAAAACAAAAACTATGAGAGGTATAAAAAGATAGTTGAAGAGCTTGGTTTAAGAAAGTGAGGTAAAAATGTTACAGGTTTTTGAAATAGAGATTGGGAAACGGAAACTAATTCTCGAAACAGGCGATATTGCGAAACAGGCAAATGGCAGTGTTATTGTAAAATATGGTGATACAGTTGTTCTTTCAACAGCATGCGCTGAAAAAGAGCCAAAGGAAGAGATTGATTTTTTCCCTTTAACTGTTAATTATATTGAAAGAACATATGCCGCAGGAAAGATTCCTGGTGGTTTCTTCAAAAGAGAAGGAAAACCATCTGACAGGGAGATTCTTTTCTCAAGGATTACAGATAGACCTATAAGACCACTTTTCCCTGAAAACTTCTACAATGAAACGCAGGTGATTTCTACATTACTTTCACATGATCAGGAAAACGAGAGCGATATCTTGAGTATAATCGGTGCATCGGCTGCACTTTCCATTTCTGATATTCCTTTCATTCAACCGGTAGGTGCAGTGAAATTGAGTTATAAAGATAACGAATTTATCATTAATCCGACCACGAAGGAATTAGAAGAAAGTCTTATGGAATTTGTTATTGCAGGAACAAAGAATGCAATAACAATGCTCGAAGGAAGATTTTCCGAAGTAGACGAAGATGTTATAATAACAGCGATTGAGATAGCTCACAGGGAAATTCAGAAGATAATAGAATTACAGAACAGGATGATAATGACCTGCGGAAAGAAAAAGATGGATGTTAAATTGGAAATAATCCCGGAAGATTTAAAAACATCGGTTATTAATGATGTTAGAGATGAAATAGAAATTTCTCTAACAATAAAAGGTAAACTTGAAAGACAGGATTTTTATAATAGCATTCTTAAAAAAGAAGCAGAGAAATTCCCCGAAGAACAAAGAGGAATGGTGAAAAAAATAATCGAGGAATACAGGACAAAAAGATTCAGAGAAAATGTGATTAATAATGGAATAAGGATTGATGGTAGAAAGGTTGATGAAATAAGGCCCATTGTTTGTGAAGTTGGAGTTCTCCCAAGAGTTCACGGCTCTGCACTTTTTAGAAGAGGTGAGACTGTAAGCCTTTGCACAGTCACACTTGGAACTAAGGAAGATGAACAAAGGATTGACGAGCTGTTCCTTGAAGGTTATAAAAGATTTATGTTGCATTACAATTTCCCTCCATTCAGTGTCGGAGAAGTATCTCCATTAAGAGCACCTGGAAGAAGAGAGATAGGACACGGTGCTCTTGCTGAAAAGGCTTTGAGTTTTGTTATACCTGACGAAAAAACTTTTCCTTATACTATAAGGGTTGTTTCAGATATTCTTGAATCAAATGGTTCTTCATCAATGGCAACTGTTTGCGGCAGTTCTCTTGCTCTGATGGATGCAGGTATTCCAATAAAATCACATGTTGGAGGGATTTCAATTGGACTTATTAAAGATGGTGATAAATACAAGATACTTACAGATATTGCAGGTGAAGAAGATTCGCACGGAGATATGGATTTCAAGATAGCAGGCACATTGAAGGGGATAACTGCTATTCAGCTTGATACAAAGATAACAGACCTAAATATACAGATATTAAAAGAAGCATTGAGTTATGGTAAGGAAGCAAGGGCAAAGATTATTGAAATCCTTTCAAAGACTTTATCTAAACCACGTGAAAAAATATCAGAGTATGCACCAAAAGTTATTGTTATGAATATCCCAAAAGAGAAGATAGGTGAGATTATAGGCCCAGGTGGAAAAATGATTAGAAGCATCACTGAAAAGAGTAATGCAAAGATAGAAATCTCCGATGATGGTGAAGTTGTAATATCATCACAGGAATTTTCTGCTGTTGAAAAGGCTAAAGAGATGATAGATGAGATAGTTGAAGAGATTGAGGTGGGGAATGTTTACAAGGGTGTTGTTACAAGGATTGCACCTTATGGAGCATTTGTAAAACTTGGTGCATCCAAGGAAGGATTAATACATATTTCCCAGCTTGCACCATTTAAGGTAGAAAACATAGAAGATGTTGTTAAAGTAGGTGATGAGGTAAAGGTTAAGGTTGTCTCGATAGATAATCAGGGTAGGATAGCACTTTCAAGAAAAGCACTATTAACAGAAGGTAAAAAGGAAGATAATAATAAGATTTGAAAATACTTTCAATTGATGTAGGCGGACATTTCATAAAGATTGGAATCGTTGATGATTATAAAGTATTAGAGTTTTCAAAAGAAAAGACAGACCGTAAGAATGTAAAGAATGTTCTAAAAGAAATCATTAAAAAATACGAAGATAGGATTGAAGGCGTATCAATAGGAATTCCAGGTCTTGTAAATGAAGGTATCATTTACAGCCCGCCAAATTTTCCCGATATTAAAAGGTTGAATTTGAAAAGAGAAATAGGAAAAGATTTCAGAAAAGATATTCTTATAGAGAATGATGCAAATCTTTATGCAATTGGAGAATCTTTTTACGGAGTAGGTAAAGGTTATAAAAATGTTGTTGTTATGACATTAGGAACTGGTGTTGGTGGAGGAATAATAATAGACGGAAGATTATACAGGGGAAGTTCTGGTTTTGCAGGTGAGGTTGGTCATATTGTTATTGAAAAAGATGGAAGAAAATGCAATTGTGGTATGAAAGGATGTCTTGAGGCATACATTGGTGCTGAAAGGATTGTTGATGATTATAGGAAATTAACAGGTGATAAAAAGGTTAAAGATGTTAAAGAAATAGGTGAACTTGCAAGGAAAGGGAATAATAACGCAAAGAGAATTTTAACTGAAGCAGGGAAAAATTTAGGAGTAGGAATCTCTTCACTTGTGAATATACTTTCTCCTGATTTATTTATTATTGGTGGTGGTATCTCAAACCTATGGGATTTAATCTCAAAACCTATGAATTATGAGGTTAAAAAAAGGATTAAAAGAAAAGTGATTATTAAAAAGGGGGTTTTAGGTGATATTGCTGGAATCATTGGTGGTTATATTTTATTTGAGCAGTATGCAAGAAATAAAATTACCTGAGATTATTAAAACAAAAAAATATATTGAAGATGTGATAGAGAAAAGAAGGTCAATAAGAAGGTTTAAAAACATAGAACCTGATCTACAGATGATAAGCAATCTATTATGGGCAGGACAGGGGATAACGGATAAGGAAAGAAATTTAAGGTCAGCACCTTCAGCAGGGGCACTTTATCCACTTAGACTTTATATTCTTAAAAAAGATACCCTTTATCTTTATGAACCTGAGAAACATTCTCTTAAATTTCATCTGGAAGATAAGAATCTGAAAGAAAAAATTTACAAAGGTTGCCTTAATCAGGGATGCATAAAATCAGCACCAATAATAATTATAATAACTGCTGAATGGGAAATAACAAGGAAGAGATACAAGGACAGGGCAGAAAGATATATATACCTTGAAGCAGGTCATTCGGCACAGAATATACTTCTTGAAGCAGTAGCCTTGGGACTTGCAAGTGTTCCTGTAGGTGCATATTATGATGAAATTATTAAAGAGGCAATGAATCTAAAAGAAGGGGAAGACCCTGTTTATATTCTGCCGGTAGGTTTACCTGAAAGGTAGTGTAGGAATAATAAGAAAAAAATAAATTTTATAAAATTTTTCTTGACAAATGAAATAAAATAGATTACTATCAATTTATGTTAAGATAAGATATTCATCCTTTGAAATTATCTGGCAAATCTTGACATTCTTTAAGAGCAGAATTTTATTTTAATAAGGAGAAATTTATGAAAATAATATTCTCACTTATTAAGAAATTATCCCTTTTTATCTTCGTATCCTTCGTATCTCAAGGAAAGGAAAAGAGCAGTGTTTCTCAATTAGATTATAAGGGATGGTTACACTTAAAAAAAACTATTTTGTAAGAAAAAAAGGAGGTAGTTATGAAAAAGTCAGTTTTATGTCTTATTTTCATAACCTTTGTTGTTTCAGGTTATGAAAAGGTTTTTACCCAGAAGGATGATGAACATCATCGTAGAGAACCAAGAAATATTCACTATCTTTCTTTAGACCCTTGGTTATTATCTTATGAAGAAGGAAGAGATGTAAAAAATCATTTCACAGATGAAAGACTAAGAAGAAATGAGCATAAGAGAAGTTCAAGAGATAATATTCCTATCACTTTACCTGAGGGAAAGACTATTACTGAAAGAGAGATAGAGACAATCAAGTGGGTATTGAAGAAAGATTTTCTGGTTAATGATGATGTGGCTGGTGGTTGGGGTATAGACCAATATTCTCCATCAATAGCGATGGATTTAGATGGTAATTTCTGTATAACATGGGAAGACTCCCGTAATGGAAACTATGACATCTATGCACAGATGTATAATTCATTAGGAATAGAACAGGGGACTAATTTTAGGGTGAATGATGATGTTGGACCATATGACCAATATTCTCCATCAATAGCGATGGATTCAGATGGTAATTTCTGTATAGCATGGATAGACAACCGAAATGGAACGTACATCTATG
>CBFGJG010000076.1:0-6450 GCA_965649055.1 Caldifarciminota bacterium | reverse complement strand
TGTGTGCACCTATAGCACCGGGTCTTCTATGAAATCTTGAACCCCTTGTTTCAGGACCACCATGATAACCAAGCCTTTTAATAACACCCTGGAATCCTCTACCTTTTGTCCAGCCTGTAACATCCACAAGCATATCCTCTTTCACAAGTGGATTTTTGTTTGAAAATTTAAAATCAAGCTTTAGTTCCTTACCTATCTCGAATTCTTTAAGTAATTCTTCTTTTATCCTGAACTCGGTAATCTTTTCAGGTGGTTTAATACCAAGTTTTTCATAATAAGTCTTTTCGCTCTTTCTTATGTTCTTTTTCTTTTCTCCATAACCTATTATAACGGCAGAATATCCGTCCTTCTTTAGTGTCCTTTTTCCGACGATAAAAAGTGGAGAAGCCTTTATCACTGTAACAGGTGTCATCTTCCCATCCTCATCAAAAACCTGTGTCATACCAATTTTCTTTCCAATTATCATCTCTCCTCCTTAGGATTTAATCTCGACTTCAACACCTGCAGGTAGGTCAAGTCTTGTTAATGCTTCAATTGTTTCAGGTGTTGCATCTTTAATATCAATAAGTCTTCCGTGAATGCAGAGTTCAAATTGCTCTCTTGATTTTTTATCAACATGTGGAGACCTGTTCACTGTGTAAAGCCTTCTTTTTGTAGGTAAAGGAACAGGTCCTGAAATGTTTGCACCTGTTTTCTTTGCAACCTCAACTATCTCAAGACAGGACTTGTCCAATATCCTGTAATCATATGATTTAAGTTTTATTCTTATACTTTTTCTCATTCATTACTCCAGTATCTCTGTTACCACACCTGCTCCCACTGTCCTTCCACCTTCCCTTATAGCAAACCTTAACTCCTTCTCCATCGCTATTGGATACATTAACTCAACCTCTATCTCTACATGATCCCCCGGCATCACCATCTCACGACCCTCAGGTAACTTTATTGATCCAGTAACATCCGTCGTCCTGAAATAAAATTGTGGCCTATACCCCTGTGTAAACGGCGTATGCCTTCCACCTTCCTCTTTCGTCAATACATACACCCTTCCCTTAAACTTCTTATGCGGCGTTATACTACCCGGCTTCGCTAATACCTGCCCCCTCTCTACCTCATCCTTACCTATTCCCCTTAATAACACACCTACATTATCACCAGGTAAAGCCTCACTTAACTCCTTCCTGAACATCTCTAAACTCGTCGCTACTGTCTTCTTCGTCTCCCTAAAACCCACTATCTCTACCTCATCTCCCGGCTTTATTATACCCCTCTCTACCCTTCCTGTCGCTACAGTCCCCCTACCAGTTATACTGAATACATCCTCCACTGATACCAAAAATGGCTTATCCGTATCCCTCTTAGGCTCAGGTATATATTCATCCAATGCCTTCACCAAATCCTTTATAGACTTAACCGCCTCAGCATCCCCCTCTAACGCCTTCAATGCACTACCCCTTATTATCGGCACACTATCACCAGGAAATTCATACTGATTCAATAAATCCCTTATCTCCATCTCCACCAAATCCAATATCTCTGGATCATCTACCTTGTCTATCTTGTTCATATACACAACTATATACGGTACATTCACCTGCCTCGCTAACAATACATGCTCCCTCGTCTGCGGCATCACACTATCAGGAGCACTAACAACCAGTATCGCACCATCCATCTGCGCCGCTCCTGTTATCATGTTCTTTATATAATCAGCATGACCAGGACAATCTATATGCGCATAATGCCTCTTCTCACTCTCATACTCCACATGCGCTACTGCTATCGTTAATATCTTCATCGCATCTCTCCTACCCTGCGCTACAGATGCCTTGGCTACCTCCTCATAACTCATAAACTGCGCCTTACCTTCCTCTGCCAATACCTTCGTTATTGCAGCTGTTAATGTCGTCTTCCCATGGTCTATATGACCTATTGTCCCTACATTAACATGAGGCTTCGTCCTCTCAAACTTTGCCTTTGCCATTAAAACCTCCCATTGTTTTCTTTATTTTTTCTATTTACCACAAGCCCACGACCGGACTTGAACCGGTGACCTCTTCCTTACCAAGGAAGTGCTCTACCGCCTGAGCTACATGGGCAACCAAGCGGGAGACGGGATTTGAACCCGCGACCATCTGCTTGGAAGGCAGATGCTCTTCCAGCTGAGCTACTCCCGCAAAATAAAAAATTATCTGGGGAGGGAAGGATTCGAACCTCCGAAGGCTTCGCCAGCAGATTTACAGTCTGCCCCCTTTGACCGCTCGGGAACCTCCCCATTTTAGCTGGCGGAGGGAATTGAACCCCCGACCGGCTGATTACAAATCAGCTACTCTACCCCTGAGTTACGCCAGCAAAATGTAAAAAAATCCAATAAGGCATAATAATATACCTTTCTTATTTTAAAAACATATGTTAGGTATTCACAATATAATCTAATAGAGTATCTTGTCAAGTATTTTTTTTATTTTTATTTGACAAAATATTTTCATTTGATATAAAAATAATTAATGGAAACCTTCAAACCACCATTAAAGGAAAAATATTTTATCATTCCCGAAAATGTAAAAGGAAAGATAAATAAAGAAACAAATTTTGTTATAATAACTGCTCCTGCTGGTTATGGTAAAACAACACTTCTAACAATTTTATATTACAAATTAAATTGTAAAAAATTATGGATTGATTGCAGAAATGTCGGTACTGATTTAAATGAGATTGAATCATCAATAACAGATCCACCACAAAATTTAACTTTGTTTCTTGATAACTTTGAATGCCTTAAAGATAATGAGATGGAACTAATAAAAGAATTTTTTAGAAGAAATGATAAGATCAAAGTTTTCATATCTTCAAGAAAAATTGAAGATTTAAATTTTTTTGAAAGAAGCGATGAGCTAAAAAAATTTAGTTTTCTAAATGAAAAAAATCTTAATTTTACTACAAATGATATTGGTAATATATTAAAAAGATTAAATATTGATGAAAGGTATTCAGACTTAATCTTTCTCAAAACAAAAGGATATCCCTTATTTTCAACGCTCTTATGTTTAAATATTAAAAATGGGAATAATATTGGGCAAGATGCAGATATTAATTTTATATTAAATGACATGCTCAAAAATCTATCGTTAAAAATTAAAAATAAATTATTTACTCTAGTTTTACTCCCCGAAAAAATATTCAATAAGATTATTATTTCTGAATTTCCAAAATATTCAAAAGAACTCAAAATTTTTCCTTTAACAATATACGATTATAGAATAGAGATTCATCCTGTCATCAAAGAATTTTTAATAAGAGAAGCTAAGATACAAACTTCAAAAAGAGAATTAATAAATTTGTTAGATAAAGAAAAAAAAGAAGATACTGATGTTTTTTATAAGATTTATCTTCATTTATTAAAGAAAGAATGGAAGAAATTAAATAAGGAATTAAAGAAAATAAAAAATTTATACGATTTTTTAAATGACCCTGAAAACAAAATAAGATTCCATAACACATTCTATGAAGATATAAATCTATTATTTTCTGAAATATTGGAATATCCATACATCTTGATATATTTTTCCATACTTTTCCTTTCGTTTGAATTTGCAAGACCTTTAACAGATAATATGAAATCAAAAATATTATCCAAATTAAAAGAGTATCTTAATGTTACAAAAAATGAATGGAAGATTTTTGCTCTTTATTTTATTATTGATATTTTAAGGGAAAAGGGTGACGATAAAAAAGTTTTAAGATATTCTTCAATTCTTTTAAAGGAAAAATCAAGTCCTAAATTAAAACCAATCATTTCGCTTGGAATTGCTAACTCTTTACAATCATTTGCAAATTGTGGTATGATCGATAAAGTTGATAAATTATACCAAAAAAGTAGAAAATGGGCTGAAGAAAGTAATTATATTCCATCTTTTCTTCTTTCAATTGCAAATTATATAAGTATTTTAACTCATTTTAAGGGGGATTTCTCAAAGATTGAAATTTTATTAAACGAAGGAATAGTTGTTGCAAAAAAATATAATAATTTAGCCTACCTTCTAAGGTTTTATACGATTTATGTTGAATTTTTTCTTAAAAAGAAAGAGTTTGAAAATGCAATCCATTATGCAGACCTTTCTCTAAAGATTGCAGAATTAAGAAATTTAGATTACTGGAAAAAAGTAGCTTATAATTCCTATTTTTTAATATACAAAGAAATGAAAAATTTTCCAAAAATGGAATGGGCATATGAAAATGTTTTTAAATATTCTAACCTTGAAGATAAGAGATTAAATCTTGATATACCTTACATAAAGTGGATGGAAGCAGAGATACTATTCCTTAAAGGTTTAAAAAATGAAGCATTGGAATTACTTGAAACTTCTGAAGAAATATGTTCAAAGAATGAAATTTATAAACCTCTTCTTTTATCAATAATAAAGACAAAAAACAAAATACTTGTAGAGTCAAATGAAACTGCAAAAATAAAGGATAATCTGATTAAATACATTGAATTAACAAAAAAACTGCAAAATTGGGAGAATTATATTGAAGGATGTGTAATGCTTTTAAAAATTCTAAAATCAAGAAAAGAAAAAAGGAAACTGTTGTATGAGTCATATAATTATATTGAAAAATATAAACTTTATAACCTATTATCCCGATATCCCGAAATTATTTCTTATCTTTACAAACTGAAGATTAAAGATGAAAGCGTAATAAGAAATATTCAAAGAAAAGTCGGTATAAAAAATAGATTGTTTCTTCTTGGTAAAAGCAAGATATTATATATGGGTGAAGAGAAAGATATTTACGAAGAAAAAGTACTAAAGTTACTCACAATTCTGGTCTACAATTATAAAGAAAAAATTGTAAGGGATAAACTAATTGAAACTTTATATCCAAATTATTTTGAAAAAAATAAAGGGCTTGAAAAGGCAAAAAACAATCTTAGAAAAACTGCTTCAAGGTCGAACAAACTTTTAAAGGGAAGATTTGTCAAATCTATACCTACTCCAAATGGAGGTTATTATATAGATTTTAACGATGATTATACCTGTGACTTATTAGACTTTATAGAGGCTGCAAAAAAAGGATTAAAAACAAAAGACATTCCAACACTGGAACAGGCTGAAAAACTATATAAAGGCAATTTATTGGGTAATATTGAGTATCTTGAAAGAGAGATTGAAGATATAAGAGAAAAAGTCAAAAACTTATATAAGAATGTATTATATGTATTAAAATCAGGTTATTCAGATGATGAGAAAATCAAAGAAATAGATGGGAAAATAGAAAAAGTAGAATCACAAGGGTCTTTCTAATTTCACATCTTTTTCACAATCATTTGTTAAAATTTTATTATGCATAAAAAAGGAGGTTTTATGAAAAGTTATTTTTCAATTTTGTATTGCATGGTTTTTTTGATCATTTTAATTTTTGGAGTAATAAATTGTAGTAAAAAAGACACCGAACCGCCTGAAGTGTGGATTGTTTCTCCTGATGATATGGATACTATCTACGGAACAATAGATATTATTGCAGATGCTGAAGATAATACAGGTGTAAAAGAATGGAACCTGGCATTTGGCAGTGAGAAAAACTGTAGGTTCTTCATATGTCACATTGGAAGTCCATATGCATGATTTTCCAAATTCTTTCTATACAAAAGGAATTAATTTAAAAAAGAGATGAAAAGATAAAAGGAGAACATTATGGTTAAAAAAATTTTTTCTCTATTAATAATTATAAGTTTTCTTGTATCTTTCGATGCATATGCAAATGAATTAGGTGGTTTATTGGGTTTTGAGTGTCAAAACCAGGATGGCAATCTTTGGGGATTGGCATGGAGTTTGTATGCAGTTATAAACATAAGCGAAAATTTCAGTTGGGGCCCAATTCTTAATTTCTGGAGTAGTAAGTATTATCTCGGAGAAACTATAAATGAATTCACTGAGTTTACTCCTGCGTATGCATTAAAGTTTACACTCCCTTTTGGTTCAATCAAACCATTTTTAGGTTTTGAACCGGAATTACATATGCGATTTGAAAACGGTGGTGCATCTAACTCTTTCGGTTTTAGTGGATTTATTGGTTTTAAGATAGTTCTTTCCAAATATTTAATGGTTCCTATTCAAGCAAATTACGGACTAATTTTTTCTGGGGGAGTCGTAGGTGCTTTTACAACTAAAATTGGTATAGAGGCTAATTTATAATGACTATACAAACTAAAAAATTTAATTTATAGGAGGAGAAATTATGAAAAAATTATTTTTATTCTTGGTTATTATTTTTCTTTGTTGTGAAAACGACAATTTAAATCCGTGGAATAATGATAACTCACCACCTTCAACACCTTCACAAATTACTTTTAATGATTCATGGTTCTTACCAGGGGAAACTCTCATAGTACAAGTCAAAGTCCCTTCTGACCCGGATGGTGATAATGTCTATCTTGAATATCAATTA
>CBFGJG010000075.1:0-6670 GCA_965649055.1 Caldifarciminota bacterium | reverse complement strand
ATTTTTATCCCCTTTTTTTTAGAAGAGCTCAATTTAGATATGAATTTCCCTATCTCGTAAGAAAAATCAGGATGTAATTTTCTATAGAGAAATTGAGTTAATCCATTTTTTATAAAGTGATTGAAAAAATCATCATTTCTAAGATTATCACCATGTGCAATAAGAAATTTCTTACCAGAAATACTTAAAATGGCTGGCTTATAATGGATTTCCACCCCGATGTTCTTTAAAAAGTCTATATGCCAGAAGTCATGATTACCAGGCCAGTAATGTATTTTCATCCTTTTTGAAAGACACGATATTTTTTTAAAAACTAAAAAGTAGTTTTTAGGGATAAAATATTTATATTCATAATAATAGTCAAATATATCACCGAGAAGGAATAAAACATTGTAATTTGCGTTTCTATCCAAAAATTCACAAAAATCTTCAATTTCATTGCTATTTTTAACAGGAGAAAAATGTGTATCAGAAACAATCAATATTTTATTCGATATTTGCAAATGCGAGTTCCTTAATTATCTCTATTGCTTCAAAATAGTATTTTTTCTTTATTAGCTCCATTATGAGATTTAAGTATTTAGAAAGGATTGTATCTTCTCCATTTAAAAATTCCTCTTGTTTTCCAGTATCTTTGTGCCTAGACTCAAAAATCTCTTCAAAAGGAGATTTTGCCTCCATTATATCCTCCTTTCTGTGTAAAAGTTTATACTATCTTTAACTTCAAAAAGTGAAGGATCTATTTCAATCGCTTTTTTCCAGAATTTCAAAGCATTGTCAATATCGTTCAATTTTTCGTATACATATCCTAAATTAGCAAGGATAAATTGATTTCCGGGTTCTTTTTCGAGACCCTGTTTTATAAGTTCAATTGCATCCTGTATTTTACCTTTATCAAATGCAATCATCCCAAGCTCGGCAAAAGACGATGCATGATCAGGAAATTGATTTATAAGTTGTAAAAGAATTTCCTCAGCTTTTTCCTTTTCGCCTTTATAGGAAAGTGCGGATGCTAAATTAAATAGAATTTCAGGTTTTGTTTCTATTTTAAGGGCTTCATTAAATTTTTTTATGGCAAGGTCCACATTACCTGAATAGAATTCAAGAATGGCATCATCGTTCATCTCCCGTGCAAGTCTTAACTGCTCAGACTTTTTAATACTCAAAAAATCATTTTTTATTTCGGTTATGAATGAAAAAATAGAATCTGAAAATTCTTTTGTCTTATTACCAAAAACATTTAAAGAATCTGTCATCTCAGCAATTTTATTATTTAAATATTCAAATCTCGAGATTACCTTCTCAAAATCTTCCGAGTTTTTATCCTTAATTTCAGAAAATTTAGATAAAATACCTACATTTATAATTTCAGCAAGTTTTACAATCTCGTCATCTATTAATTTTAAAGTGCCTTTTAAATCTTCATATGAAACGCTTTCCTTCTTTAAAGCTTCATCAAATAGTTTATTAAGATTTTCAACGATATTTAAAAAACTCTTTTCATTTAAATCTTTGTTTTCATATATGATATTTCTTATTTCTTGCAATTTTGGAGTGATTTCAGCAAAAGAATTATTAATAGATGCTATATAACCAGATATATTATTTGTAATATTATCAAATTTTTCCGGAATCATATTTAAGATGTTTTTTTCAGAACTTTCAATTTCCCTGATTAAATTTTTTAATTCATCAAATATGGATATCTTTTCTAAAAGAACTGAAATATTATTTTTTATTACATCAAAAGTTTCAGGTAATATCTTCAGGTTCTCATTAATCATTGATAAACTCTGATTTATCGGATTTACAGATTCATTTATTATATTTTTAATATTTTCATCAATAGAGATTTTATTCTGTATTTCTTTAAGATTTGAAATAATTATTTCTATAATCTCAGAAATCTTGGATATTTTAGAAAATTCATCCACTATCTGTAAAATTAGATTGCTCAGTTTTTCTGTTTTATCAGATAAATCATATTTTAAATCATACAATTCATCATGAATTGAAGATTTTAATACTTGTAGTCCCTTCTTTAACGAATTTATCTCATTGATATTCATAAAAACGCATATTCCTTCACCGAGATTGAAAAAATTACACCTTTCTTTAATACATTCAATTTCAATTAATTTTATTTCTTCTTTTCCTTCAACTTCGCTCAATTTATATCCGGAAAGAAAAGGGCATATTCCCATATTTACCTCCATAAAATTTTATAAATGCCTTTTCTAGCATTTTGAGTATTAAAATTTTGAATTTCGTTTTTAAGAAGTGCAGAATATTTTCTCGAAACCTTTTCGAATCCAAGCCTTGTGGAAGCTATTAATATTATTTTTTTGGCTTCTATATCATCAATACCTTTAGCTATCTGAATAGAATTATAAAATCTTCCTTCGTAGAGTTCAATCCAGGCTAATTTAACAAGCCTCTTTTTCCCTTCGAAAAAATTCAGCATTTCTCTTGCTTTGTCAAACAATTTAAGTTTTAATGCAATATCAAACTTATCATCGATATTATCCGTCAATTCAAATTTCTTTAAAAGCATCTCTTTCTTAAAATTTACAAAGGTTTCAAAAGGAACTGGAATATCCTCTCCAGCAAAATATAAAAGTATCTCATCTTTATTAGTCTTATTTTTTATAGATTTTAGAATTTTTTTTGCTTCTTCATTAAGATTTTCAATAATATATATTTCTGCAAGTTCCCTTTTTATCTCATCATCATCACAAATTGTTACGATTTTCTCAAGATATTCAATTTTTTCGTTATGACTTAAGTTTTTAATAATGTCGTATGCAGATTTTGGTTTATTTAGTGTAATAAAACAATCTGCAAGGAGTTTATTAGCATTAACATTGTTAAAATCAATCATATTTATTATGGTTTCGGCAGAATTAGTATCTTTAGAGAAAACTTCTCTTAAAACATTTGTCACTTCATCGTATCTCTTAAGTTTTTTCAATATTTTGGCTTTTAACAACAGTAAAGGTAATGTATACGAATCTTTAAAAATCTCATCAAGATTTCTAAGAACAAATTCGGCTTTTTCAGGATGTTTCCCTACAAAAGATTCTGATAATTCTATTATATTCCTTGTCCTTTTTTCACTATAGAAAATATTTACTAATTCTACAAATATATTTTCATCAATATCAATGAAAGGAAGAACATCTATAATCTCTTTAATAGCCTCATCTTTAAACTCAGGAACATCTTTATATATTGAAAGAAAAGTATAAACAATATCATCATATTTTTTCTGGATTTTTAAAAGTTTAGTTTTAAAAATAATTGCCCTTATTCTGATATTTTTCCCCTTGGCAGAGTCAAGGGCATTAATAACCTCATTCACAACAGATTTATCAAATCTTATAGCCTTTTCTAAATGCTCAAAACCTTTCTCATCGCCATTCTCAATGAGAATCTCACCAAGCTTTAAATGTAATGAAGCATCAATTGGAGAAACTTCTATTAATTTTGTAAAGCTGTCAATGATATCTTTTAAATAAGAAGGATTTAATCTATATGCATTAAATAAAATCTGACCAGCATTTTTTATATCCTTTTTATCTCTGTATAATTTAAATAAAAATAAAAGCATATCAGCACTCTGAATATTTCTCTTAAAGAAATATTCAAGTTTCTCTATTATTTTTTCAGTTAGAGTAGGCTCTACAGAAACTGCTTTCTTAAAATATTTAATACTTTCATCAAAACTACCTTTTTCACCAAGAGCAGAGGCAAGATAATAAAATATATGTCCGCAATCTTTTTCATCAAGTATGCTAATAGCCTTGGAAGCGTATTCTATAACTTCGTCAATGTAATTTTGTTCTGAAAGTAATTTAACAACAACCTTATATATACCAGGATTTTTCCCTACCTTGGAAATAGAAGTAAGAAGTAATGTTACTAAGTTATTTGTAATATCAGGATATTTTTCAATAACTACGTTAATAAGTTCCTCTACAATAGAAAATTTATTAAGAATTGTGAGAAGCTCAATTAAGAGAAAATAATTTTCTTTGCTCTCCGGATGAGATCTTATTGTCTTGAATATAAATCCAGCTTTATCAGGACTTTCTTTTATCGCAACTAAATAATTTGTCTTCGCTTTTTCATAATCTCCACTTAAAAAATATGCTTCAGCCATTGCAAAATTAAGCACAAATGGTGGAAAATTTTTCTTTTCAAAGTTTTCGTAAGCCTTTATAACAAAAGGCAAATATTCTTTTTTACTTCTTATCCATATGTCGAGTTGTTTTAAAATATATGGTATCGAATTAGGTTCTTCCTTTATAATCCTATTCAATGTATCAAAACTTTTTTCAAAATTCTCATTTAAATTCACTATAGCAAACAATATCGCACTCTTAGAGTTTTCAGGATTTTCTTTGTAAATATTTGATAATAATTCTTTGGCTATACTAATATTTTCTTCTTTTTCAAGCAATTTTTCAATCTCTTGAATTGCTTCATCAAATTCCTTTTTTCTACCGAGTATTTGAGATTTCAAAACCTTTGCATCAGTAAAATCAGGAAATCTCTCTTCTAACTTTTTTATAAATGATAATGTTTCATCTTCAGCGGTTGGTGATATTCCGAATGCCTTCCTTATTGCGATAAAGGCAAGCTGCGGCTCTTTAATTTCAATTAATAATTCTGCAGCATCAAACAGTGTATCTGAATTTTCTTTTTCTCCATTAACGATATTAAGAATTCTTTCTTTATCGATATAATTAATATTTATCTCCATTATTTTCTTCAAAGTATTAATTGCCTCATCAAATCTTTCGTTATTAATATAAGCATCTGTAAGGCTTAATAGAACTTCAGGATTATTAGGATTTGCACGAGCAAGATCCTCATATTTTTTTATTGCTTCTTTGCCTTTAAATTCTTTTATGGTTTCTAAAGCCTTCTCTTTTTCACCTGCCAATATATAAAGATCGCACAATAGTTCCACAGTATTTTCATTTTTATTGGATTCAATTAAATAAACAGCTTGTTTCAATAATGATTTATCTTTTTCAATTGACCTTCTTATAAGCTCAACTGCTCTTTCAAAATTCTTCCTCTTTAAGAGAAACTTCGAAAGAAAGAACTGTATATTAGGATCACCATAAATAATCCTGTTTAGTCTTTCAATCTCATTATAAATAATATCTTCTTCATCTGGAAATTTTTTAATAATCTCTTCAAAAAATATAATCGATGCCTTTAAATCAACTATCTCATTACATACTGCAAGCATATAATAATGAATCTTATCCCTTGCAGATAGGGATTCTTTCTTTTTTATATTATCGAGAATTAGAGTTTCTTTATTTATTATGCCATTCACCACATCTTTTGAAATATTTTCAAGCAACTTCCAGGCACCTTCAAAATCCTTTTTCTCAACATTTTTTTCAATGAGGTATTCAAATAATTCATTAGGTTTACCAGAACCATAGAATATGTCTTCTGCTTCTTTTATTATATGTTCTTTCGCATCCTTTGAGATTGATTCGCCTTTCTTCGCCCATATAATGAGTTCCTTAAATTTGTTTATTTGTCCGTAAAGATGCATTATTTCAAGTATTACTGGAAGATCCGATGGTTCATTTGTTATCGCACTTTCCAATGTTTCGATAGCCTTATCAGGTTTCCCGTTAAGAAAAAGCTTTCTTGCCTTTTCTATTACCTTATCTTTACTACCGAATGCAAACATATTTTAATTATAGATTTATAAATAAATTAGTCAAGTATTAATTTATTTTTATGATTTTTTTTCTGATACCTCCTTTAACTATAAAATATACTCCCCTGGGAAGATTATCGAAATTAAAATAATTCTGTTCTTTATCTATTCTTCTACCAAGAATATCATATAATTCTATATCTTTATCTTTCGGAAATTCTCCTGAATAAATAATAAAGTTATTTGATGCCTGTTGATATGTGTCTCTTTTTATCCATGAATCCCTTGCCATATTAAACCCGTACATATTCCAAATTCCTTTATTACCCTGTAAAGAATAACAATGCACATAACCTTTCTGGTCATAAAATAATATTTCGTTATTTTGTTCATTATCAATATCACAAATTAAAGGGGTCGTCCAATCATAACATCCTGAATATATAGGAAAACCATCTGTAATTTTCCCGTTATCTTCTATTGAATATATATAACCATCATTTGACTTAACTATAATTTCGTAAACTTCATCACCATCAACATCGGATAATAAAGGTGAAATACCTTTTATACTGCAAAGCTTCGGTATACTCGCCAGGAAAGCTGATGAACCATCTTTTTTAATCATATATAACCTCCCATACCCTGTTATAACATATATTTCGAAGTAACCATCTTTATCTAAATCTCCAACAACAGGTGGGGTAAAAATTGGTTGTGAAAGATTAACAGGAAAGTTATTAATAATAGTGGATACACTCAAAGCATAAATCTTTCCATTTGTCAATGTCGTTATAGCCTCATCAATTCCATCATTATTTATATCAGCAGATGCAATTCCCCATATATAATTATCAAATGAATAGTTATTAAGCATAAAACCGTTTATATTATAAAAATAGAGATTATTTGAAGATGTTAAAGATAAAATAACTTCATCTGTTGAACTATACTTTCCAATGGATATGTTCGAAACAT
>CBFGJG010000074.1:0-6747 GCA_965649055.1 Caldifarciminota bacterium | reverse complement strand
TCTTCATCAAATCCATCCATAGGGTGTGTTTCAAGACCAAGCCCTTTAGCTGAGATCATAAGGTTCATAGCAAATAAAGAGGTATTCTTAACAGCAAAAATCTTTCTTTTAAGGCTATCTTCTGAACCATAAAGGTTACCTGCCATTTCTATATAAGCCTTTCTCATTTCAGGTTTTATATAGCCGAGTTCCTGCCAGCTATCCAGCACTTTTTCAATATTTTCTTCAACAGCCTTTGGATCTGCAATCATAATAAGCACAACTGATGCTTCCTCAACTTTAGGCTGGTTAAAAGCACATTGTTTTAAGACTTTCTTTCTCATAGGGTCTTTTACCACTATTACCTTCCATGGCTGAAGATTGAAAGATGAGGGAGATAAATTTGCAATTTCAAAAACTTCTATAAGTTTCTCTTCAGAGATTTCTTTATTAGGTTCAAAAAAGTTTATAGAACGCCTTTCTCTAATCGCCTCAATTACATCCATAAAACCTCCTTTGAATTATTTCTATTCAAAAGTTTTTAAATTTGATCTGCTTTTAATAATATCATCAAAAGAAATTGATTTTGATTCAAGAAGGTTGACCAATAATAAGAATCCACCACAAGGATAAGACATATCATTTTGCTGAACAAAATCACAATCACTTCTATAAAAAGGACAGTAAAAACACATCTCTTTCTTTAACCTTTCTTTTATTTTTATGCATGTAATTTTTCCTTTCTTTCTGAAGATTATTTTATGTCCTTTTTTGAATAAATCTTCCACAACATAATAACCCATACAAGCAAGTTCTTGATTTTTATCAGGTTTATAATATTGACAAAATTTCAAACAGAGTCTCTTCTTAAGGTCTTTCTTTTCTACCATAGCTTTCCTTTAAGATAAGTATATCATTAAGTTAGAGAGACATTCATTGGATAATAAGTGCAAAGAAGATATATGCTTTAGATAAAAGAATATTTTTTAGTAAAAATATAAGATATGATATAATATTTTTGGATGAGGTAATGAGACATGCCAATATATGAGTATGAATGTCCAAGCTGTGGAAAGCACTATGAATTGATACAGAGATTCAGTGATGAGCCTCTGTGTATATGTCCTGAATGTGGTGGACATGTACACAAATTAATATCCCATTCTACCTTTATCCTGAAGGGTACAGGATGGTATGTAACAGACTATGCCTCACCTGAAAAAAAGAAAGCAAAAGATGCTGAGGGAAAGACCGATACAAAAACAGATACCAAAGCAGACACTGCTGCAAAAAAATAATGACAGCTCCACATATACATATTCCTTACAAAAAGGTAAAGGAATATCTTCATTTTATAAAAAAACAAAATCTCAATCTTGAGATATACTTTTCTTCTCATGTACTTGATACTTTAAAAGAATCAGATGTCATAAAGCTTAAAGAGAAACTTGAACATAATCCAACTCTTTCTATTCATGGACCTTTTATGGACTTGTCGCCAGGTGCTTTAGATTCAAAAGTAAGGGCTGTCACTATAGAAAGGTTCCTGAATATTTTTGATATATCAGAAATATTAAAACCGTCAGTAATCGTATTTCACTCTGGATATGAGAAATGGAAATATTCACACAGGATTGACAAATGGCTTGAAGGAAGTTTAGTAACATGGAACTATTTATTACCAATAGCCAGAGAAAAGAACATAAAGATAGCTATAGAAAATATTTTTGAAGATGATCCAGCAAATCTGAGGGTTCTTATGGAAAATATAGGCTCACAAAACCTTGGAATATGCTTTGATACAGGCCACTTCAATCTCTTCTCAAAAACTCCTCTTAAAGAATGGCTAAATCAACTTAACCCTTACATAATAGAACTCCATTTACATGATAATAATAAAAATTTAGACGAGCATAAAGCGATTGGAGATGGAACATTTGACTTTAATACTTTATTTTCTACTTTAATAGGCAAAGATATATTATATACTCTTGAAGCGCACACACCTGAAGATGTCTTGAAAAGCCTTGAAAGACTGAAATACTATAATCTGTCTGCCTGATTTTTCATTGAAAATCCTTTTAAATTAGGAAAACCGTTTCCTTTGTACTGTACTAAAACTTTATGTGATTCACCAAGAGTTCCAGGAAAAATTAATCTCTTAATCCTTGCAATCTCAAAAAGGTAGTCGGAAGATTTATTATAAATTTCCTGAATTATCTCATCTATTCCAAGAGAAATAAGAAATGTGCCTTGTTGACAGAAACCTACAGTCTTCAATCCGATCTCCTCACCCCATTTTTTTACAGAAGAAAAATTTACATGAGCAGTTATATCCTGCTCTCCAATATTGATATAGGGGTTCTCTACTAATTTATGTTTATGATAACAAAGTAATGTTCCTCTATTTCTATCCTCACTATAATAATCTATTGCGGAATAACCATAATCTATTGTCATAACAAATCCTTCCAAAAGGATTTCATTTAAAGCTCTTAACCAATCCTTTATCCTGAGGTTAATCTCTGTCCTGTATCCTCTTGGTAGTTCTATAGAAAATTCTCTTAGATAATCTGTTAATGCAGGTGTACTGGGGCTTTTTTTTACTTCTATAAAGATATCTTTATTCTCTATAGATACAAATATCTCTTTGAGTTCATCTTCCATTTCAACAACATTTACAGGAAAGGCATCGAGGAGCTCATTTGAAACAATACATCCTTTAAGATTATTCAGCTCATCCATGGAAGAGACACATGTCACTTTATCTAAATGAGACTCAAGTAATTCCATCTGTTTACTTTTCATGAAAGGATTATTTTCTACTATCACATATGAGATGTTTTTGAGTAATATTTTATTAAAGTAGTCAAGTATATCTTTGCACATATATCCAGCTCCTGCCCCAATTTCAATAATGTAAAAATCTTTTGGTTTTTCCATAATCTCCCACATTTCTACAATCTGCCTTCCTATCATCGCACCAAAGGCATAGTGGACGTGAGAGCTTGTATAAAAATCACCTGATTTTCCTATTGCTGTTTTTTCGGATGCATAATATCCGAGTCCAGGTTCGTAAAGAGCCATCTCCATAAATTTTTCAAAGGTAATCGGACCTTCTTTTTGTATCTTGTCGATAATCTTTTGCCTGAGGATGTTCACATCATCCCTTAGAAAGAAACCATTCTTTTATAACTTCATCAAAATATATTTTATATCTATCCCCACTAATCGCTTTAACCTCAAAGTATCTTCTTCTCCTTTTATCCTTTTGTCTCTCTTCAATCCACATATTCAATATCTTATTAACTACAATCTTTTCACTGTTGACGTTTAATGACTTAGGCAGTTCTTCCCCTCTGTAACCAGAATAGGATTCAACCTTAATTACTTTATCCGCCATATTTAAATTTTAGCAGAAGTTCATAATTGCTTCTAATTTAAAATTCTTGTCATTCTCACCAAAAATTATTAATATATCATACAAATTCAAATCTAATTGTTTAATAAACAATGTCTGTATGAATGGGGATGATAAAAAGGTTTTACCTATACAAATTCAGTTTCTATTTTTATAAATATATTTAGAAAGGAGGTGAAAAATTATGCAGAAAAAATATTTATCAATCATTATTATTTTTTTTTCTTTTTTAATAATCTTTAGCGGTTGTGCACCAGTCCAGATGACCCCAAGAAAAGATATACTCTTCCATCCTAAAGCACTTGTAGATGCAGAACATGCACTAAAAGATGCTCGTAAAGCAGGTAAAGATAAAGAGTGTCCACAGGATTTTAAAGCAGTAGAGGACATGGTTAACAGGGCTTTTGAAACATATAAAGTATGCAGGACAAAAGATGCAATTAAACTTGCTGAAGAAGCTATGAAAAAGGCTGAAGCACTCTGTCCAACACCAGTGCCACCACCAAAGCCAGTTATACCATCTCCACCACCAGCACCAAAAGTCATTGACAGATTGACTTTGAGGATAAATTTCGACTTTGATAAAGCAGATATCAGAAGCGACCAGATACCAGAACTTCAGAAAGCGGTTAATTTTGTCAGAAAATATTCTGGTTCAAAAATTATGATTGAGGGACATACATGTAATATAGGTACAGATGAATACAATCAAGCTCTTTCAGAAAGAAGGGCAGAAGCTGTGAAGAGATATCTTATAAAAGAAGGGGCTGCTGAAGAATCAAAGATATCAACAGTTGGTCATGGTGAGTCAAGACCTGTAGCTTCCAATGAGACAAAGGAAGGCAGGGCACAAAATAGAAGAGTTGAAGTCCTCATCCTTTCCGATTAAAACATAATTCAGACGGAGGGCAGAGTAAATTTACTCTGCCCTCCGTCTGAATAGTTCACTTTTTCATCTTTCTTCTTCCAAACATCTTTATTTACTGTTTTACAAGGAGAAAAATCTTCTTTTTTCAATGTTATAATTTTTAAGAAAAAGCTTTAGGGAATTAACTTGAAGATATACCTATGTTAGGTCTTAAAAGATTTTTCTGTTCCCAGTTATTATGTAGTCAGAATAAGTATCTATAAACAAATGAAAATAGATAAAGCCTTTCAACTAGCTTATCAATATTATCAGAGTGGTAATCTAAACCAGGCATGTAACATATATAAAAAGATACTAAGAGTTCAGCCAAGAAACATTGATGCACTTCATTTCCTCGGAATAATATATTTTCAACTTGGAAATTATGATGATTCAATCAGATATATCAAAAATGAAATTGAAATTGCACCTTTAAATGCAGATGCATATAATAACCTTGGAATTGTCCTACAGGCAAAAGGTTTGCTTTCTGAGGCAATTGACCATTTCAGAAAAGCTATGGCTCTAAAACCGTCCTCTCCTGAATCATACTATAACTTAGGATTTGCCTTACAACATATCGGTCAAATTGATGAGGCTATTCTAAATTATCAAAGAGCAATTCAGATTGAACCCAGATTAGTAGAGGCATATAATAACCTTGGAATCCTGCTTAGAGAAAAAGGCAATATTGAACAGTCCATAACATATTTTCAAGAAGCAATCCAAATCAACCCCAATTATGCAAATCTTTATAATAACCTCGGTCTTTCTATGCAGGATAAAGGTAATATTGATGAGGCGATTATAAACTATAAAAAGGCTATACATTTAAATCCCGACTTTGCTGATGCATATTATAATCTTGCAATCGCTTTGCAGAGCAAAAACCATATTGAAGAAGCAATCAACTTCTATAGAAAAGTGCTGCAATTAAATCCTAACCATCCGAGTGCTTTGAATAATCTGGGGAATATTTATCATGACAAAGGACTAATCGGTGAAGCAATCAAATGTTATCAAGAAGCCCTGAAACTAAAGCCTGATTTTGTTGATGCATACAACAATCTTGGAATAATACTACAGGAAAAAGGAGAAATTGATAAAGCCATAAATAATTTTCAAAAAGCACTGCAGATTAATTCTGATTCTGTTGAAACACATATCAATCTTGGCACATCTTTTTTGAAAAAAATGATCTTGAAAAAGCAATGATACATTTTCAAAATGCACTGCAGAAAAAGCCTGATTTTGTTGATGTATACAATAAAATAGGGTTCATTTTACAGAATAAAGGCCTCATTGAAGAAGCAATAAAATATTTTCAAAAAGGTTTAGAGATTGAACCTGATAATATCGACTCTCATTTTAATTTAGCATTTCCTTTTCTATTATTAGGAAACTTTGAACAAGGGTGGAAAGAATATGAATGGCGTCGTAAATTAACTGATTTCTCAAGACGTGAATTTTCTCAACAATCCTGGGATAGTTCCGACATTTCAGGGAAGACTATATTACTTTACGCTGAACAGGGATTTGGAGATACCATTCAGTTCATTCGTTATGTTCCATTAGTAGCAAAAAAAGTAACTAAGATAATCATAGAATGTCAGCAGCAATTGATATCATTATTCCAGAACATTGAAGGCATTCAGCAGATAATAGCCTATGGTGAGCAACTGCCTTTATTCGACATCTATTGCCCTCTTTTGAGTCTGCCTCTGATTTTCAGGACAACTATTGATACCATTCCTGCTGAAATACCATATATCAAGGTGGATGAGGTTCTGTTGCAGAAATGGAAAGATAAGACCAAAGAGCATAAATCAGAATTCAAGGTAGGTTTATCATGGGCTGGTAATCCAAAACATAAGAACGACCGTAACAGGTCCTTTCCTCTTGAAACATTTGCACCTTTAGTAAAATTCGATAATATAGTATTTTATAGTCTCCAGAAAGGAAAAGGGTCTAAACAGGCTAAAAACCCTCCCCATGGGATGAAACTTATTGATTATACGGATGAAATTATTGATTTTTCAGACACAGCAGCCTTAATAATGAATCTCGATTTAGTTATTTCTGCTGATACTGCTGTAGCTCATTTAGCAGGAGCACTTGGTAAACCTGTTTGGACTTTGCTTCCCTTTGTCCCAGATTGGAGATGGATGCTAAATCGGGAAGATAGCCCCTGGTATCCTACAATGAGATTATTCCGCCAGCCTGCAACTGGTGATTGGAAATCAGTTATAGTCAACGTAATGAACAAACTTGAAAGCGAGATTAAAAATGGTAGGCGCGAGGGGGATTGAACCCCTGACTTCTTCCGCGTCAAGGTAAGCCAGTAAAGGTTTTGCAGATTCCATATCGTTATAAACCATTGTAAATCAATGGTTTCAGGAGGGGTAAGGGAGAAGGGTTTTATACCCTTTTCCCTTCTTTT
>CBFGJG010000073.1:0-6855 GCA_965649055.1 Caldifarciminota bacterium | reverse complement strand
AATTGGTTTTTGCAACTCCTTTGAGGATTGCCCTCCCCAGGGCAATCCTCTCTTCATTCATTACCCCTATCTTCACTATCTTAACTGTACCACCATGTGCATGATCTTTTCCAAAAAACTTAAAAAAAGATATTGACAAAAGATATAAAAATTAATTATAATGAAAAAAATGAATAGAGAGTTACTTGTAGATTTCTTGAAAAAGATGGGATTGGCATTAAATGCATTTGTAGGTTATCCTGAAACCCATCCAGTTGTTCAGGAAAAAGTAAGAGAAACCGGGCAAGCACTGAGAAATTTACAGCTTGATACAAGTATAATCTCAATGGTTTTCCTTGAAAATACAATTATTGTTGGTAATGAAAAGGTTGATGGTGCATCATTTCCCATAGTGTCAAATATTATTAGAAAATATAAGAAAATAGGTGTTGAAAGTATATCTATGAATGTAATGATTTCTGAAAATGACCTTTCAGTAACTTTGAAGGTTGCTGCAAAACCACCACCACATCTAAAGAATGTCAAAGACCCCAATGAACTTCTTCTTGAGAACGGAGTTGAATCAGTAACATTCAATGCGGTTAAAGTTCAGATTGGCTCTCAAGACAATGTCCAGATTGATACAGATACATTTGTAAAAGCGGTTAAAAAAGAGATTGAATCACCAGATTATAATATAGATGAACAATTTGACAGATTCATTGAAGATTTAATAAATGGAATTATCCCTAAAAAATTTGTCTCATTGATAAAGGAAAAGATTGATAGTGGTGAAATAGTAAATTTTATTGCAAAGGCAAAAGAACATCTTGAAAATAATTATGGGAAGGATACTGAAGAAATAAAAGATTTCTTTGAAAACTTCTTTGAGACACTTCCACAGGAACTCAAAAAAGAAGTATTTAATAATATTACAGATGACATAAAAGAATCTCTCGGAAGAATTTTCAAGAAAAAAGAATTTCAGGAAACGGAAACAGTGCCAAAAGATGAATCAGTCGTTATTACTGACAGGATAACTTTTGAAAAGATGAAACAGAGAATGAAAGACTCGCTTGATTTGAAAGACCTTGCAGACCTTCTTGAAAATCTAACAGGGCTTCTTAAATCGGAAGTGAAAGAGGTTAGAAAAAACGCATATGAAACTTTGTTCAAAATGATGGAAGATACTGTAAAGGCAGGGAAAGAACCTTTCTATCTCAGGTTATTCACAGCTGCTATTGAAAATGGAAGATTGGAAAAAGACCAGGAGATTTATGGTTATTTCTGTAATTATCTTTCAGAGATGTATAATCTGTGTGACAAATATAATGCAACACAGATTTCAAAAGATATAATAAACTTTTTTGCTGAAGAAATAAATGTTCCCGAAAAAAGGTTGAGTGTGCTAAAAGCATTACCTTCTATAAAGACAACGGAATCACTTAATTTAATTCTTTCTTTGTTGTGGGAAGATGTCCCTGTTGATGAGATAAAGAGAGCTCTTTTAAATATAGATATGGATATAATAAAGGAACTTTTTGAAATGCTTGTAGAATGTGATGATAAGAATGTAAGATTAAAACTTTTAGAAACAATCAGTGTTTTTGGGAAAAAAGCTGCTGATTTCGCACTGATAAAAGTAAAAGATGATAGATGGTATGTAAGGAGAAATATGCTTTTATTACTTTCACTTATCGGAGATAAATCTATTTTACCTTTGGTAAAGAATCTTAAAGAAGAAGACTATAGGGTAAGGGAAGAAATGCTTAATCTTGTATATCATCTTGGTGGAACTGATGAAGAACAATTTATATTAAGTTTTATATTTGATTCAAATTACGGGATTGCAGTTAAAGCCTTAAATATGGTAAAAAATATAATTACTCCAAGAAGTCTTCCCAAAATATTGCAAAGATTTTTTGTGAATATATTTTCTCCACCAATGGAAAATAATATTAAGATAATTTTATTTGATATATTGAATGAGTTAAAAGACCCAAGGTCCTTTGAAACTTTAAAAAAACTTATAACTGAAAAGAAAATGATGGCTTTCGCATACCCTGAAAACATAAGGGTTAAAGCATGTGAAGTTATGAGTAATCTTAAAGGTAATAATGTTTTAGAATTTATGAAGACACTTGAGAAGGATAAAAATCCAACGATCAAGGAAATTGCTACAAAATATATAAAAGAAAATCAAATTTAAACTATCTTATAATAAAAAATCTTCCACTGCTTTTAATGTTGTTTTTCTCGACAATGTAAATATAATTTCCGGGCTTATCGATTTCTGATATGTTAATAACTACAGAATCTGAAATAAGTGATTTTTCAAGTATGCATGAACCATTAGAATTGAAAATCATTAAGTTCCCACCTTTTATGTTCTCACCTTTTATAGTTAATTTTTTGTTAATATCATATTTTATAGGATTAGGATAAACTATTATATCATAAGATTTATTCTCATTAAACTGATTTAAATTTATCCTGAATAAACCCTGATACGTCCCTATCCACAGATAATTTTTTGAATCAACAAACATTGATTTTGAGGCCTCTTCGGTTATTAAACCTTGAAATTCCTGTATCCTTTCCCAAATATTGTATTTATTAAGATATAGAACACCATAACCATTTTGTAAAATAAAAGGTGTATTATCTTTGCTGAAGGCTATACTCGCAACAGCACCGGGATAAAGATTGGAATTTTCGTAATTATATTCTTTTACAACTTCTTTATTAACAATCTTAAAGAGTCCTTTTTCAGTCCCTACCCATACATCACCGTTTCTGTCCCTTGCCATTGAATATATTATATCTCCAAAATTGTAATTAATTTTTAAGAAATTTTCACCTTCTTTATAAAAAACACCATTCTCGTAATTGTGGGAAGCAGTTCCAAAATATACAGTTCCATTTTTGTCATAAACAATATTTTTAGTCCAGACAATATTTTGAACTTTATAAACATTCCATTCAAAAGTATCAGCGCCAATATATCCTTTAAATATATAGTTTAAATGTCCACCTATCCAGATAGTATCTCCTGGTCCAAAGCACATTCCTGTTACGGCATTAGTTGATTCAGGTGGTGTTATTAAAACTGGTTTTGAAGTATCACCATTCCAATGATAAATTGTTTTATAAGTCTCTCCAGACCAAATACCAATCCAAACTCTATTTTTAGAGTCAATTTCAATATTTGAAACTCTTGGTGGTAAATTTAAAGAGTTGTTCCAATTATAAGTTACCCATTCATCATTTGAAAACCTTGAAATTAATCTTAGACCCGCCATAAAAGAACCACCTATATTTGCTCCAAAAACAACATAAATACTATTGTCCTTCTCTATAAAATCACACGCAGGAACATATGCAGGAAGAGGTGGACGGAAATAATTAATTGAAAAATCTTTAATAAGACCCAATCCATAGATTCTATTTATTCCAAAAAGAGAATCTTTATAGTAAAAAACACCATTATAATATCCATTTGTAATCTTCCATAACCAGACTCCATTTATGTATTCAAGTATATTTAAAGAAGTGCTTACAAAAAATTTTTTATTAAATTTTTCATATTTTATAAAGACATCAGTTACATTATAGTTTGAAATTAATTTAGTCATTGTAGTAAGATTGAGAAGACCTGATGCCCCAAAAGCATAAAGAGTGTCATTTATAATTTTGAATCTGTAAAAATTTCCCGGGTATATTTTTGAAGTGTCTCTAAAGTTGGTAGTTGAATAAATTGCACTATCTGTGGCAAAATAAAAAATATCTTTGTATTTCATAATATCTTTTACCTTAAAAAAATATCTTACAGTGCTTGTCCCGTAAGGATAACTATCAATTGAAAAAAAAGATATTCCATTGTTAAAACCAATATATAAATTTCCTCCATTGGAATATATACAATTTGCAACTGTATCAGGGAAAACAGGAAGAAATAATGATAAAGACCTTACAAAACTTCCGTCCCTTAAAAAAAAATCTATCTTTTTATCTGTCAACACAATAAGAGTTTCTTCATCTTCGGTGAAAGTTATCATATTAATAAAATTTGAAGATAAACCAGAATATTTATTTAAATTAATATAACTTTTATCCAGTAGATTAAATACTAAAATACCACCTGTCTGTGTTGGAATAAATACTTCGTTTCTTGAAACAATAGGTTTTAAATATATGTAAGTATAAGGATAATAATCAAAATATATTGAAATGAAAAAAAATATCATAAAAATTTAATCTTTCCAGATTTGATCCCCAAAACTTTGGCAATAGCTTTTTCTCCTTCAAGACTTCCAAAGGAAGCTTTTTTTATTTCTCCATTCTGTATAATTATTTCTCCTTTTTCTTTACCTGACTCAATGATTATCTTTCTTTCATTCTTATCAGCAATCTCTACAATATCAGATATAGAGACTTCATCAAGATTTGCTTCCTTTATTTTGCCAGAGAGTATTTCTTTCAAAGTCCTGAATTTATTAAGTTTTTTTCTGATTTTGTCAACAAGTTCGTCTATCTCAAATGGCTTTGTTATATAACTGTCAGCACCAAGTGTATATCCTTTCTGATAATCTTCGATATCATCAAGAACTGTTAAGAAAATAAAAGGAATAATTTTATTCTTTTCTCGGACTTTGCCAAGAAATTCAAATCCATCCATCTCAGGCATACGAACATCTGATATAATAAGTTCTGGTTCTATTTTATCAAGAAGCTCAAGTGCTTCTTTACCGTTTTCTGCATCAACTACTTCAAACCCTTCTTTCTTTAAACCCTTTACAATCATTAATCTTAATGTTTTATGGTCTTCAACTACCAATATCATTTTTCCTCCTATCAATACCTGTTCTTCTATCCTTTAAACTTCTTCTGTCAATAAAATGGAAGTCAACAGGCATGGTTATAATGAAACTTGTTCCTGAATTTTTCTTGGATTCAACTTCGATCTTACCAAAATGTTCATAAACAATCTTGTGAACAATTGCAAGACCGAGACCTGTTCCATCATTCCTTTTTGTAAAGAACTTGTAAAATATATTCCTTGGATTTTCAAGTTCAATACCTTCACCTTCATCACTAATTATTATTTTTATAATATTGTCTTCTACCAATTCACCTTTTATAAATATCCTTTTACTGTAAGGCGTATGGTATATTGCATTAACAATTAGATTTGTAAATACAGTTTTAAATTTTTCCCTATCACATAAAACTTCCGGAAAATTATCAGAAAATTCAGTTTCAACCTTTATATCTTTCTTTGAAATATCGTCCTTTAGAATTAATAGAATCTCTTTTATAATTGATTGAAAATTAGTTCTTGTTAAATTTAATTTTAATGGCTTAGATATATTTAAAGAATCTGTTGCTATTAAAAAAAGCCTTTCTGCTTCATCGGTCAGGAGTTTTAGAAATTCTTTGTCCTTAACATCGTCTTCAAGCCTTTTTAGACCCATTATAATACCACTTAATGAATTCTTTATTTCATGTGCAGTTATAAAAAGACATTCATTCACATCTATCTTCATATAAAAAATTTAAAAAGATTAGATTAATTGTCAAGAAAATTCTTAAACACTAAACTTTTAAATAAATTGTAAAATGTTGACACAATTATTTATTCAATAATAATCCATGTATGAAAAGAATTATTATTGTGATAATTTCTGTAATGGCAACTTTGAGTTGTTTTTACGGATTAATCAGTCTTTCAAGAATAGGGTTTGATTTCCAAATTGATAATGCAAAGATTCTTTTAGCGAAAAATTCACCTTATGAAATATATTTAAAAAATCAATATTTTATAAGATTTAAAAGGATACCAACAATTCTTCCACAGGGTTTTTATCTCCTTATACCTTTTACATTTCCAGGCGATTTTTTTGGTGCTTTATTATACGGTATTATTGGGATAATTTTGCTATATATTTGCAGATTTCTTAAAAAAAATAGTGAAAATTTCAACATACTTTTCTTTTTATTACTTTCAACAGAGCCTTACAGGAGTAATTTAAGCCTTGGACAGCCACTTTTCTTCTATTTTCCATTATTTATTATATTTGATTATTGTATGAAAAATAAAAATACAAAGATTTACAATCTTTTAATAACCCCATTTCTTCTGATGCTAATTTGTGTAAAACCTTCTTTATCCCTTTGGATTCCTTTTTATTATGGTTTTAATCAAAGAAATTTGCTCATTTATGTAGCAACTTTTATTTTTCAGCTTTTAATTATATTTTTATTTTCATTACACACAAAAACAACAGTCTTCAGCTTTTTCAAAAGTTATTTTCAGATTGTAATTGAACATATGAAGATACATTCACATCCAAATTCAATATTCTCAATAAATTTTTCAACATTTCTTCAGTCAATAAATAGCATTATGATTATATCTATAATTTTTATAATTCTTTTACTCCTGCTCTGGAAATATATGAAAAAGATAAAGATTAGTGAATATCAGTTTATGTATATTTTGATTCTTTTGAGTCTTATCCCTTTATATCATCCAAATGCCGATATATTTATCCTACTTCTGCCGTTTTTTGTCTACAATGTAGACATCTTAAATAAGGAGAATTTTATGTTTTTGATATTTATAATATTTTTAATAATTGAGAAATTTATATTTTTATTTATAACCGGATTAACAGAAAAGATAATCGTGAATTTTTTCACCATAGGTATAAATCTTTTAATATGTTATAAGATTTTATACAAGAGATTTAAATAACGGGAAGATCAGGGACATGGTGGTACAATTTATTATAATTAACATTTAAGTTTTGTCTAAAAATTTTATCATAAATCTCATCAATTATTATAGGTGGTATATATGCTAACACACAAGGT
>CBFGJG010000072.1:0-6976 GCA_965649055.1 Caldifarciminota bacterium | reverse complement strand
TTATATTCTACAACTTCTGATGAAAATAAACTTATAGGGATGATGATTGATAAGATAAGATAAGATAAGATAAGATAAGATAAGATAAGATTTAATAAATTTTAACTTTTTCATATTTACCTCCTATTTTTCATAGGTTGAAAAAAATTGATAACCTATTGTTCCAAAAACTGGTCCTACCAATGCACCAATAATAATGGCACTTCCATCAAAACTTGTAAGTCTTACTGCTATTACTGTGCTAACGCTTAAAAATGTTCCTAAAAAAGATAATAATAGAGAACCTCTATGACCTAAACTATTTCCAATATAAGAAATACCTGCGGCAGAACCAATGGAATAACAAAAAACAGTAAGGACTGTGCTTTTAATAATCTCTTGTAAAAATCCCCATTCACCAACATTAGCATTTTTCAAAAATAAATAATATGAAAGACCGATACCACACAATCCACCTATTGCTCCACCTAACACTCCCCCACCAAACTCAGCTAATAGAACATCCTCGGGTGGGGCTTCTCCTCTATAAGGAAAACTTCTCATAAGATAGTTCTGAGTTGAAAGATTATAAAGCCAGTAATCCATCTTTTCAGTATTTACAAGGTTAAGATATGAAACCTTTATATCACCAATATTTGAGTTTATAATACCTGCATTGATAATTCCTGAATTCGCACTGCTTGTGTTCATAGCATTCCCGGAAAGCATAAAAAAACTTAAAAGAAGTAAAAACATATAACCTCCTCTTTTAAAATTTCCAATTCATTACTCGTAGATACAAGTGGATAGGTAATTAAAAAATTTTTCATCCTTTTTATCCCTCACCTCCTTCCACTTTAAAAGGATGATTATTATAAATAATATTTTTAAATTTAAAAAAGTCAAGAAAAAAATTTTTTAGGTGTGGAAAAGATCATGCACATGGTGGTAAGTTTTGATAGTGAAGATATGAGAATTAAGACTTACAAAATATACTTAAAGAAATACAATATAAAAAATAAAACATTTATTTTATTATAAGCTTTTTTAGATAAATATATATTTCTAAATTTATTTTACGTGTTTTGCTATCTCCCCATTAAGCCATGTTTCAACATCAGGAAATTTCATCAAGGAATTTAACTCATCTTTATTTGACATCTTTATCTTAAATATCCATCCTTTACAATATAAAACAAAATATTTCTTGCTCCTATTTTTTATCTTATCTTCATTATTTTATATAATTTATCCTTCATCTTTACAAAATATATACCAGTGTTCAAATCACCTCCAATCCTATTACCATAGTAGGTTCCACATAATGAACCTGTTATATTATATACATATACCTTTTCACCTTCATATCCCTTGATACTAAAATAATCAAAAAATATATTCTGAACATTTGGTTTATCCTTGTCTTTTATCCCTACCTGTCCATTATTAAAAACCCTCTGTGCATATATATCACCTTTTTTATCTGTCCACCCATTCCGAAAATCTTCCCATGTTATTATTGCACCACCTGAACAATCTGAGATCAAAGACTGGTTTCCTTTCATAGCGTCTACATCACATATTAAAACACCACCTTCCTCCCAAAGAACATTCCCTGATAAATCAATTTTCTGGGCATAAATATTATATTCCAAGCCACCGTGGAACCTCTCATCTAACCATACAACTATCATATAAGTTCCATCAAATATTCCAATAGGACAAAATTGTTTTAAAAATGTATCACATATAGGAATTCCATTTTCTCCCCATAATTTATTACCATTCCCATCTATTCTTTGTGCATAGATATCTGTATCATTGTCAGAAAAACCAGTCCATACAATAATTGTACCACCAGAATTATCATAAAAAACTTGTTTCCCACCAAAATATACTATTGAGTCGGCTATTAAGATCCCGTTTTTCTCCCATAAAATATTTCCATTTCCATCAACCCTCTGTCCATATAAATCCCATATTGTATCGCTTCTAAAGTCTTCCCAGAATACAAACATACCACCAGAACCATCAAAACATGATATTGAGGCTCCTCTAATTCCTGTTGTATCGCAGATAGAAACCCCTTCACCCCATAAAAGATCACCATTTTGGTCTATCCTTTGTCCATATATTTTCCAATTGTCATTTATAGAATCATCCCAAACTATAAATGCACCATTTAAATTATCAGAAATGGCGAAAGGGAATCTTAAACCAAATGTATCCCTGATTACAATTCCATCTTCTCCCCATAGTATATTACCCAAAGAATCAATCTTTTGGGTATATATTCCCGATTTATCCGCTGCTTCTATATAATTTAACCAAATTACTATTGCACTTTTATTATCGCTTTGAATCAATTTAAAAGGAAGCTGATACCCCGGTTTTACACATATTGGTTTCCCATTTGTTTCCCATAATGCATTCCCCATTGAATCTACCCTCTGTGCATAAACATCATAATCGATTCCATTGCGGCTATCCATCCAGCATATTATTCCACCACCAGAACTATCAGATATAGCTGAATAGCAAACTTGAGAATAATCTGCATTTGAAATTACTATCCCATTTGTCTGCCATAGAATATTCCCATCAAAATCTATCCTCTGTGCATAGATATCACCAGAACCTTCCTCTACCCTTTCATCTGTCCATACAATTATTGCCTTATCATCTCCACTTGGGATTATCACAGGATACCTCTGATAACCTACTTCATCACATATTATGTTCCCATTGTAATTCCATATTCCAGGAATAACCAATAAGATAAGCATATAATCCTCCATTTTTGTTATTTTAGTAAGTTAAAAATAATATGTCAATCTATTTTATTATCGCCCCTTTTATATACCTATTCCCAATCTTTATAATATATAAACCAACAGGTAGCCCTTTTATTTCAAATCTCATATTCCCATTTATGTTTTCCTTTTTTATCTCATAATTTTCTTTTGCCAACTTCCTTCCTGTAATATCATATACCTCTATATTTCCATCATTAAAACCCTCTATTATCAATGAATTCCCAAATCCTTTTATAATCCTTATCTCAGGTATCTCAAATTTCTTATGAGAATGAGACATTATCTCCACTTTCTTTTCATAATACCCTTTAACAATGATAAAATAATCCCTATCAAATCCCCTCTTCTTCTCCGGTTCTTCAAATGAAAAATATATTGTATCATTTGGTCTTATGGTATAATATATCTCATCAGAGTGCTTCATTTCTAAAGGTAATTCCAATTGATTTGCAAATGTAAATTCTATCGGTGATTCAGGAAGACATCTTATTAAATTCACATAATCAAGCTCTATCAATGAATCCGGAAGATATTTTATCATTGTATCAATATTGAATATTATAACATCTTCGGGATTTATCCTTGTCCAGACCGGAATATCACCTGCATAATACATTGGCTTTGGTGGTGGATTCGGTGGTATTACTGATGTGGCTAAAACATACTCAGAAGATATGTTCTTATATATCCCAAGCCAATCCGAACTTTTACCTCTCCATCTACCTTCACCCTTTGTCTTTAATGAATCTGTGAAATTTAATCCTTTATTATCTATTGCATTGAAATTCGCATTCGTCTCTACATATGATATTATCCTCATATCTGGATATACTAATCCTACATTCCTACCTTTAGGATGGTCAACACATAATAAATCAATCTCATCTATATAAGTAATATCCATATTCTGTGTGATAAAGAATTTGTCCTGTGAGTTTGGCTTCACCTGTAATTTATAAATATCTATATAATCCTCCTCATAGTATTCACACCTTGGTAATAAGGAATTATCAAGGATATATTCTTCTCCATTAAATGTATAAAGTAATGGACATTGCCCTGGTTCTTCTATCTGTATTGTCTTTGATATTAAAGATGAATGATGTACAAGAATATCACCATTAAATCTCCCAATAAAACAGGATATAACATCTTCATCACTCACTGCACCTATATTTGTGCTACCTGTTAATGTTGAAGCATTGATATTCGTTGTTGTCCAGTTCCCATTCCCCCTTTTTACATACAATAAATAATTTCCTGCTTCAGGAACTATCCAACCAACTATACCTTCATATCTTTTTGACCTTGAATTATACTGCCAGTAAATGGAAATTGATATATCAATGGTGTTACTCCTATAAACAATTGAATATATGCTATCTCTTCCTTCATTATTCCCATAATCCTTACCATAAACCTTTATCTTATATCTCCCTTCATAAGAAGTTGGGAATAATGTATATTCTCTCGCATTAACAGGGATTGAAATCTGTCCTTGTCCATAATTTATGTATTCTTCCCTTAAATCTTCATTCTCCAAAACATTCCATTTCACATTAATACTATCCGGGAATATCTCATTATCCTTTGTTAAAATATCAAATACAGGTGGATTTAAATCATAAGAAGGTGAGACATATTCAGTCCAGTCTGAAAGTGTTGTATTTTTATATGCGCAAACCTTATATCTATAATCTGAAAGATTTGAAGGATTAACATCATAGTCATTATAACTTGTTTGAGATGGATTTGCTATTGTAAAAGTATAGGAAGTTGTCGATGTCTCCTTTGTAATCTTATAACCATTATTAATATTTGAATTATTCTTCCATTTAAGTCTCACAAGAAAATTATTATTCATATCCCATCCTGCTATCGCTTTAAGTTCAGATGGAGATTTAACTCCAATCCTGAAAGGAAGCCATAATTCCAGTGTCCCAATATCATTAAAAGGATTATAAAACTTCACTATAAATTTACCATCATTTGTAAATTGGTTTGGAATCATCCAATTTGAATAGGAAGGAGACCAGTTTTGATAATTATAATTATTAAGAAGCGTTGTTATACCTATTATATTTCCACCTTCAATCCTGTAAGAAACTTCTATCTCACTAAAATATTCTCCTGGAATAATATGATTTGCCCTTATTGTAAATATTGGCTTATCACCTGGTTCAAATAGTTCTCCGATATGTGGACTTGATACAAGTATATCAGGAACAACTATTTTTCTTGAAACATTATATTTTATCGGAGAATAATAATCATAAATTTCAGCATAGAGAAAAACATTCCATATTCCTGGAAGAAATGTATGAGAAATATTCAAGTCATTTTCAGCTTTTGGCATACCATCACTAAAAGTATATCTACAATAATGAACATAAGTGGGAGGGGTAACTGTTCCATTAAATATGTAAGTTCTACCATTTGATAAAGGATCAAGATGATAAGTGAAATCAACAGAATAATTGTCATAAACCTTCACTATCCTATACCAACCATTCCTTGCAGATGCAGTTTCTATGATTTTTTCAGTAATCCAGGAATCATTAATGTTATTTTGATGTGTATGACCTGCAAACCAACATTTAAATTTATTACCATAATATTCTACTGTGTCTCCAAAAGCATCAACTTCTGAATCACTAAAACCTGCAAACAAATCACCCCAGACAACTCTTAACGGATAATGATTAAGACTTATAATTTTTTTTGCATCTTCTACTGAAGAAACATATATATTGTTATAATCATTCCAAAACCATCCCCAAGTCCCTATTTCTGAATTAAAATCAGCTTCACCTAATGTCCCCGGAAATCCAAAGAGTGCTTTGTTTCTTGATACAAAATCTCCATGTATGAAATGGTATCTTCCGTAATCAAAAGAAAGGTTTAGTTTATATCTTTTCCAATTAGGAAGATATATTGAATCATCACAATAAATTCCTGTAAAATGAGACTTGAATGCTTCTCCAATAATATTGGGGTCCCAGGGAGGTTGAACCCAACCATTTGCATCACGGACATAAGGATATGTATCATGATTACCAAATATTGGTATCCAGGGGACTTTAAGTTTACTTAATACTTGTTTACAATGGGCAAATTCAGACCATTCCGCAGATTGTGATAAATCACCTAATACTGCAACAAACTTTATCTTGTATTCATCTATCTTTGAATTTATATCATCAACAATTGCTTCAAGTCTTCTATATGAAGTTGTAGGTGGTGAGACAAACCAGTCATAATATCCCATACCTTGATAATCATTATACCAATCACCAATATGTGGGTCTGCAATAACTACAAATGAATAGGAATGGATATTACCAATCCCTATATCTGTTGTGAGTAAATGTGGTGTTAATGAAACTGTAAAAAAGTATGTTTCATTATTCTGGGGTGGAGGAAAGATTAGACGCTTTTCATCTTTTTCTTCGTCAGGAGGATTGGCAACTGCTCCTATTTTGGGAGAATGGGGAAGTTCAAGTTCAATATCCAAAACATATTCCCTTGTTTTATCAATTCCAATATAAATTGTGCCCTGGTTGTTTGTAACGCGATTAATAAAAATTGGCGAATAAGGAAATCTCATATGAATTATGCCAGTAATTGCTTCCCCAGCAGGAAAATTTATTCCATTATCCCATCTTGCCTGGACATAAAATGAATATGGTGCTTGTGTCGGAGAAAGATTTGGAATTTCTTCAACAATAATTGATGAATCTGTTTGAATTAAAGTAAAATTTCTTGTTGAATCTGATGGTAATCCTGATAAAATTTTTAAGACACTATCAATATTTGTTGTCTTATATTCTACAACTTCTGAAGAAAATAAACTTATAGGGATGAGGATTGATAAGATAAGATAAGATAAGATAAGATAAGATAAGATAAGATAAGATAAGATTTAATAAATTTTAACTTTTTCATATTTACCTCCTATTTTTCATAGGTTGAAAAAAATTGATAACCTATTGTTCCGCCGAATGGGATTAAGGAAAAAACGATTGTCCATTGTAATAATCTATTGAAATTCTCCCAATAAACATTTCCTTCTGAGATAACCAGATATTCTAATCCGGCCATTGTTATTGAACCTAATAATGAGAGAAAAAATGAACCTTTATGGTTCAATGCCTTTCCAACAAGGGTTATACCTAATGAAG
>CBFGJG010000071.1:0-7047 GCA_965649055.1 Caldifarciminota bacterium | reverse complement strand
ATATTCATTTATTTAAAGGAATTCTTTTAGATATTGGATGTGGCGAAATGCCATATAGAGAAGTGATTACAAAGTATAGTAAAATTGTTAAATATGTAGGTATGGATATCCCAAATCCATTATACCAAAAAAAAGTTAAACCAGATATTTATTGGGACGGAAATATTATACCTTTTGAAGATAATCATTTTGATTGTGTAATTGCTACCGAAGTTTTAGAGCATATTTCTGAACCTTTAAAATTATTAAAAGAAATTTTCAGGGTATTGAAACCAAATGGTCTTTTTTACTTTAGTGTTCCATTTTTATGGCCTCTACACGATATTCCACATGATTATCATAGATTTACACCATTTTCATTAAACAACATCTTATCCGAAGTAGGATTTTCTGATATAGAGATAAGAGCAAAAAATGGATGGAATACTGCATTTGCCTCATTTATTGGATTATATATGAAACGAGTACCATTTAAAAATATGAGAATAAAAAAATATGAAGAAATCCTTTTAGAACTAATGAAGGAGCTTTTGCAAGAGGACAATATGTCTGTAAACTTTGAAGAGAATTTTATGAGTTTGGGTTTTTATGGAATTGGGATAAAAAAAGAAAGGATAACATTGTTGGAAAAAATTAAAAAAGCTGGTCAATTTTTACATGAAGGAAAAACAAAGGAAGCTTTAGAAATACTTGATGAGATTTCTAAAATAGACCCTAATATCCCTGACTTACATTATTCACGTGCAGTTGCGTTGTTTTTACTCGGTCGTTTAGAAGAAGCTAAAGATGCTGTTAAAAAGCAGCTATCGATACAACCAGATCATGAGGGTGCAAAAGAATTATCAGAGAAAATAGAAAAAAAAGCATTAAGTCAATTTGCACAATTTGGAAAAATACATAAAATTGAAGAAAATAAAAGTAAAGATACTGTTTCTGTAATCATTCCAACTTTTAATCGTGCAAGTTTAATTGAAAAAGCTATTACAAGTATCCAAATGCAAAGTTATCCAGTAACCGAAATAATAATTGTAGATGATTTTTCTACTGATAATACAGAAGATTTAGTAAAGAGATTAAAAGAAAAAGATAAAAGAATTATTTATTTAAAGCATGAAATTAATAAAGGTGCACAAGCAGCAAGAAACTCAGGTATAAAAATTGCAAAAGGAGAATGGATAGCTTTTCTAGATTCAGACGATGAATATCTTCCTAATAAAATTGAAAAACAACTTACTTATGCCAAGGAAAATAATATCTCTGTTGTTCATTGTGAATGTTATGTTAAAGAAGGTAATAATGATTTAAAAATATTTGGTGTTCCGAATTATGAAGGAAGTATATATAAAATGATTCTTACTCATCCCGGGCCAATGTTCCAAGCCTTGTTAGTAAGAAAAGAATGTCTTGAAAAGATTGGATATCTTGATGAAGCAGTTCCAGCTTATCAAGAATGGGATACAGCAATAAGATTAGCGAAATATTTCAAGTTTGGTTTTATCTCCGAACCCCTTTTTATATATAATAAGCATTCAGGTGAGACAATATCTAAAAATTTACAAAAAGATGCAGATGGATGGGCATATATTGTTGAAAAGTATTTAAACGAAATTAAAAAATTTGCAGGTTATGATGCCTTAGAAAATCATTATAAGATATTAATAAATAAATATAGTTTTTTAGGGCTAAATGATAAAGTTTCATTTTATCATCAAAAATTAATTAAATTATATAATGAAAAAGTCGAAAATAACATTAGTGGTGATATTTTCAAAAATTCAATTTACCCTCCAAATATTCCTACCCAGCAAATTTTAATTGGAAAGGCACTTAACTATATTGAAAAAGCACAAAATATAATTAAAGAAGAAAAATACAATGATGCTCTTAATTTGCTGGATGAAGCGATGTATTGGAATTGTCAGGTTAAAGGTTTACAATATTTAAGAGCAGTATGTCTTGCAAGCCTTGATAGAATAGAAGAGGCAGTGAGCGCATTAAATGCTGAGTTGAAAACTGATGCAAATTTTGAACCTGCAAAATCACTTCTTGAAATAATAAATAGAAATATAAAGAATAATTAAATGTCTAAAAGTAACCTTAATATTGAACATATTACATGGAATGAACAACATATAGCTACAATAATTAGATCAAATTTTCTGCCAAATGAAACTACATTTGTAACGCCTGATCATTATTATCAGCAAACAGGATTTGTTGTATATCCCAAGGACGGAGTCATAAAAAGACATATGCATCTTCCATTACAAAGACATCTTATAGGAACTCAAGAGGCATTGATTGTTAAAAAAGGAAAAGTAGAAATAGAACTGTTTGCTATTGACAAAAGTCCACTTGGGAAATGGATTTTGGAAGAGGGTGATATAATATTGCTTGTCTCTGGTGGACATGGAATAAGATGTCTTGAAGATACGATTTTACTTGAAATCAAACAAGGACCATATACAGGATTGATTGAAAAGGAGTATTTTTAATTTAGATGGTTATAACTGTTGCATGGTGGAATAACTTTCTTTCATTTTTGCATTCTAATCCTTTGCATTGCTTATTTGCCTCAATTCGAGCGACTGGTTCAAAAGGCGATCTTGTATTAATAATTAATGATATAGACAAGTTGCCACAGGATTATATCCAACTTCTTGAAAAATTAGAAGTTTCAATTTTTACTATTCATAATATGCTGTCGTTTATACATGAAAAATTTCATTCATTAAACCGTTTTTCATTTTTTGAAAAAGGTTGCTTTATAAGATGGTTACTTATCGAAGATTTTATTAAACACTTTAATTTAAAGCCGGCATATTTAATTTTTACCGACGCAGATGTGATATTTTTGGCCTCTCCAGAAATTATATATGATGCTTTTACAGGTAAAAATTTTATTTTTCAAGGTGGCCCTGGTTTTTCTTTTTTTTCTTCCCCTGTTGAATGGTTAGAATGTTACAGAATTGAATTAGAAAAATTAAATAATGATTTAGAAGGATATAGTTCATTTTTATTAAAACAAATTGATAATCTTAAAAATAACTTTGATGTACAAAGACAATCAAATGTCTGTTATAGAACAAGACAGATTTTTTATCCATATAGAAATCCATTAGCAAGTGATCAAGATTTCATTAATGCATTAATTGCTAATGGTATTTTAAGAAACGATTGGGTGATAGATGAATATAAAAAGTCGAAACTTGCTGTAAGCGAAAATCCACTATTTTTTACACATCAATTTGTAGAATGTGGAATTGAACCTCCTTTGAGATTGAAGTGGTTATATGATTTAACAAATGGAGAAGGGTTTAAATTTACGGTAAATAATTGGCAGGTTATCCATTTACATGTTCAAAGCGATTTTGCTTATTATTGTACAGCATTATTATCATATTTTAATGCTTTAAAAACAGGTAATATCAAGTCAAAGCTTAGAGTAAGTTGCCATCTTGATGAAAAAAAACAAGTTGATCAATACGTATATAGAGGATCTCCGCTAAGTAGATTACAAATATGTTTACATATAATTGAGTTGCAAAATTTAATTCGTCGTGGGTTAACTATTTATAATATACCAAAACATTTAGAAGAAAAATATTTCCCAATATTTAATACTTTTTTCTCATTAAAGGACATATTTCATCCAGATTTATGGTGGAAAACAGATATTGAGTTTTATTGGGAATAATGAGTTATTTATGATACCTGTTTGTGAGCCTTTAATTACTAAAAAAGAAATTGAATATGTAATAGATTGTTTAAAATCGGGATGGGTTTCATCCGCTGGTAAGTATATTGAACAATTTGAAAAGGGCTGGGCATCATATTGTGGTATGAAACACGGGGTTGCTGTTAGCAGTGGAACAACTGCTTTACAGATAGCAGTAAGGTTGTTAGATCTTAAACCAGGTGATGAAGTGATTATGCCAACATTTACTATTATTTCATGTGCTCAAGCAGTTATTTATTGTGGTGGGAAACCGGTTTTGGTTGATATTGATTCAAGAAATTGGCAAATGGATGTTTCACAAATTGAAAATGTAATAACAAATAAAACAAAGGCTATAATGGTGGTACACATTTATGGGCATCCAGCAGATATGGATCCAATTATAGAAATAGCTAAAAAAAATGATCTGATGATTATTGAAGATGCAGCTGAAGTGCACGGAGCAGAATATAAAGGTAGAAGATGCGGAAGCTTTGGTGATATAAGTGTATTTAGTTTTTATGCTAATAAATTAATTACTACTGGTGAAGGCGGTATGGTTTTGACTAATAATGATGAATTTGCTGAAAGAGCAAAAGCACTTAGAAACCTTTGTTTTCAGAAGTCTCGTAGATTTTACCATGATGAACTTGGCTATAATTTTAGGCTTACAAATATTCAAGCTGCTTTAGGAGTTTCTCAAATGGAGCGTATTGGTAAAATCATAGAAAGAAAGCGCGAAATAGCACATAAATATAATGAATTATTGAAAAATGTATCTGGAATAGAATTGCCTTATGAAGAATCTTGGGCTAAAAGTATTTACTGGGTATATGGTATTGTGATTAAGGAAGAAATGGGCATGAATGCCGAACAATTTGCTAAAAAATTATTAGAAAAAGGTATCGAAACTCGCCCTTTTTTTCTTGGAATGCATGAACAACCAGTTTTTAAAAAAATGGGTTTATTTGCTAAAGAAAGATATCCAGTATCAGAAAGATTATCACGACAAGGATTATACATTCCATCAGGATTAACTATAAAAAATAGTGAGATAGAATACATTTGTAAAACAATCAGAGATGTTTTAGAAAATAAATGAAAGAAAATAATTTTAAAGGTTTATATGCCTCTGCTTATGATCAATTTTATTCTGAAAAGAATTATGAAGCTGAATGTGATTTTATAGAAGAAATATTTAGAAAATATAGTAAAAAGAATATAAAGAATATTCTTGATCTTGGTTGCGGGACAGGCGGTCATGCATTGCCATTAGCCATTCGTGGATATAATGTTTATGGATGTGATAAATCTAATGACATGATAACAATAGCCAAAGAGAAAGCAGCCTCTTTAAATATTAAAAATGTTAAATTTGAAGTTGAAAGTATTCAAAAATTAAATCTTAATCAAAAGTTTGATGCGGTAATATGTATGTTTGCAGTTATTGGTTATCAAACTACTAATGAAAGACTCTTATCGGCATTCAAATCGATAAGAAGACATTTGAAAAAAGATGGTTTATTTATATGTGATTTCTGGTATGGCCCAGCCGTATTAACACAAAAACCAGAGTGTAGAGTTAAGATTATAAATAAAAAAAATGAAAAGATAATAAGAATAGCAGAACCTGTTGTTGAATATGAAAAAAATGTTGTAAAGGTTTGCTATCATGTTTTACATTTTAAGGATGGAAGATTATTAAATGAGATAAAAGAGACTCATGAGATGAGATATTTTTTTGTCCCTGAGTTTGAACTATTTTTAAAAGCATTTGCGTTAAATCCTTTGAAATTCGTTCCTTTTCTTGATTTATATAGTAATATAAATGAAAAAACATGGAATATAACTTCAATATCAAAATTTTCTTTAAGTAAAAAATTATGAAAATTGGAATTTTTGTTTCAGTAATACGAGAAAGTGGAGGACTTTATCAATATACTGAAGCCATACTTAAAGCGATTGATAATTTGAATGTAAATGATGAGTATATTGTTTTTACATGGTCTAAAGATATAATGCGATTTGATGAAATTCTAAGTAAAAGAATAAAGATAGAAGTAATGCCGAATAATATATTAACAAGAAGTGACTCAATTCAGTCAATTTTAACAGGGGATGGATTAGATGTAAAACAGAGTGGTTTTAATTATTTGGCAAGAGATTATTTTATTAGTAAGAATATAGATTTATTAATTTATCCAGCACCTTTATCATTTACATTTGAATGTGGAGTTCCCTATATAATGGCTATTCATGATTTACAACACCGCTTAAATCCTGAATTTCCTGAGGTATCTGCATGTGGTATCTGGCATTCACGAGAATATCTTTTTCGAAATGCTGTTCGATTTGCTCATGGTATACTTGTTGATTCAGATGCAGGTAAAGAGGATGTATTAACATTTTATAATGATTACATTTCTGCTGATAAAATCTATATTCTTCAATTTCTGCCGGCATATACTCCACAAAGTATAAAAATATCAGAGGATAAAAAAATAAGTGTTAAGAAAAAATATAACTTACCAGAAAAATTTATCTTTTATCCTGCACAATTTTGGCTTCATAAAAATCATGCTCGTTTAGTCCATGCAATTCATAAAATAAGGGTAAACAAGAAACAAAATATACCTTTGGTTTTAGTTGGGTCCGTTACACTGAAATCGCCTGAAGGAAGAGAGTTTGTATTTGAAAATGTAATGAAATTAGCTGAACAATTAAATGTTAAAGATTTAATATATTATTTAGGATATATACCAGATGAGGAAATGCCTGTTTTATATAATATGGCTTGTGCTTTAATAATGCCGACATTTTTTGGGCCTACAAATATACCAATATATGAAGCATGGGCATTCGGATGTCCAGTCCTTACATCTAACATAAGAGGAGTTAGAGAACAAGTGGGTGAAGCTGGTTTATTAGTAGATCCAACAAATGTAAATGAAATAGCAGATGGAATTCTTAAACTTTGGGAGGATGCTCAACTTAGAGAAAGATTAATAGAAAGTGGATATAAGAGAATAGGCAGATATACATTGAAAGAATTTACTGAAAAATTGAAATTTATAATTGATGATGTAAAAAGAAGACTAAAAAGTGAAATTGAAGATTATGAAATCGAGGCTTCTTCTCTCAATGACCAAGCTATTTTAAAACTCCAGCAAGGTGATAGAGCTGGAGCTAAGGAGGCATTTTTAGAGATTATTAAAAATCATCCTTCCTTTTACCCTGCCTACAATAATCTTGCCTGTTTGTATTGGGATGAAGGAGATTTTGAGAATGCAGAGAGGTATTTTGAAGAGGCGCTTGAAGTTGTAAAGAAT
>CBFGJG010000070.1:0-7474 GCA_965649055.1 Caldifarciminota bacterium | reverse complement strand
TGAATTTTACGACCACAAATAAAGATGAAAAGTAGACTTTTTAGTCTACTTTTCAAGTTTACGAAGTCTACTTTTAAAATTTAGCTAACAGCAATATTTTTTATTTTGTTGAACAGGATAAATTTAAAATATGACTAAGAATACCTATCTTCGCTGCCTTCTCAATTATATGTGTTTTGTCAAATGCCTCTTTAAGATTCAAATCTATTGCACAGGTTCCATGCTTTTTCCAGATGATTACTTCTTTTAACCTGCTTTTTTTAAGTGTCATTAAACCAAGTTCCTTGGAACCCGGTTCTTCATAATCTATCAATCCAACACCTTCTTTAATAAAAAACTTTATTTCAGGGAATGAATTGAAAAGAATGTTATTCAATCTTTTTTCTGTTATCCCTTTTATACTGCTCAATGCAATCGTATATTCTGGATGTGTATGAAGGATTGCAAAATTCCTTGAATTTCTTTTCCTTAAATCATTATGAATCATAAGATGTGTTAATATTTCAGATGTTGGTTCACCTTCACCATAGATTCTTTTAAATCCTTCTTCTTCTATTTTTATAATCACAATGTTTTCTTCTGTTTTTTTTGCAACATCCCTGAACCTTGAACCTTTCTTTTTTAAGATGAAAAATCTATCTTTAAGAAAAGAAAATTTCTGATTGATTTTTATATAATCCCCTTCATATCTTCTTTTTATCCTACCGGATATATCAATTGAGAAATTACCACCATTCCTTTCTGCCCATCCAAAATCCCATATATAATTTGATATTTCTTTTATCTCTCTAATTATATCTTCAATATCTTTTATTATATTTATTTTAGGAATAATGAGAACCTCCTGTCTTTATATATTTTCCCTTCTGTTTGACAATTAGGGCAATAATAGATAGTAAGATTACTGAAAAATACCTGTTTTATCTCACCTTTACATAAAGGACATTCTTTTTTTCTATAAACTTTTGTGAATTCCCTTTTTTCTTTTATCTCAATCTTATCATCTATTCTCTCTATTTCCTTTATTGCATTCTTCAAAACATTAAGAATTGCTGCATAGAGCCTTATAATTTCATCATCATTCAGCTCTTTACATTTTTTAAATGGTGATAATCTTGCATCAAATAATATCTCATTCATATAAGCAGCACCTATACCTGAAAATACAGACTGGTCTATTAAAACCTTATAAATCTGTCTTCTTTCATTCTTCATCTTATCCTTTACATATTCGATATTAAACTCATTTGATAATGGGTCTGAGCCTATTTTTCTCATATTAAAAAATTCATCCTTATCCTGATAGATATAAATCTCTGAAATCTTCTCTTTTCCAATCTCGTTAAAAAGTAGATTATAATTCTCAAAGTAAATTACAAAACCCGTGTCACGCATAATGTTCTCTTTTACTGCTATATTGCCCGTAAGTCTTGGATGGTAATAAAGAAATATTTCTTCAAAATCAAAAAATAACCACTTCCCTATCCTTTCTATATCAATTAATTTCTTACCTACAAGTTTTATATAATTCGGTTTAAATGTTTTAAGAATGTAAGGTTTAATAAGTTTTACATCTTTCACCATCTCACCGCATAAGATATTCTTGAGCCTTTTTTTCACAACCTCAATCTCAGGTAATTCAGGCATACAATTCCCTTTCAAGTGAAGATGCGTATGCACTATTATAAGTATAGCATTTAACAGCATCTTCATAACTTATTCTTTGTTCTTTTATAGGGCTTTCAACAACAGATTTTATTCCGTATTCAGGTGAGTATGGCATACCATCAGAGCCAAATGCAACAAACCCACCTTTTCTTAAAATCAATCCAATCCTATTGTTTAAAACATATCTATCACCAAAGGCAATTCCGTAAAGACCGTCTTTCTTTGACCAGTTACCTATAAAGTTTGGTTGCATTGAAAGAATAATATTTCTTTTTATAGCTTCTTCAATCTGTTCATCTGTTGCAAGCTCGAAATGTTCAATCCTGTGTCTTAAAGGGTTTTTCTTATCCATATTTTTTAACCCTTCCAATGTCTCTCCAATTGCCCTATCTCCTATACAATGTATTGCAAGCTGTAGACCATTATCTTCTGCAAATCTTGATATCTCTTCAATATATTTACTGTCTTTAAGAAGAAGACCTTTGTCTTTTTTATCTAAATATTCAAATTTTTTTATTGCAGCAGTCCTTGCACCAATTGAACCATCCATAAAAATCTTTATACCTTTTAATTTTATTTTTTCCCCATCTTTGAGTTCTTTTATCATCCCGATATCTTTATCAAATATATAAGCACTTACAAAGATATCGAGCTTACCTTCCCTATCCATTTCATAATATGCATTGAAATAATCCGGATTCATCATATCGGAGATACCGAAAATTCCAATTTTTTTTAATTCATTCTGTCCAATCAATATTGCATCTTTTATTGTTCCAAAATCAGGTTTAAAAATCTCGTTTATGTAAAGAACTGCCTCTTCATATATTATTCCTTTTTCCATATCCTTTTTATAAGTATCCGGTATCATCTTTAATGCAACACTATTACATACTGCTATATGTCCGCATATCCTTCTTAATATAACAGGTATTGAATTGTTTATCTTATCTATTTCATATTTAAAAGGAAATTCCTTCTTTTCCCATCTACTTTCATCCCAACCTGAACCTATAACATATTTTCTTTCCTTTTCATCAAGGTATTTTTTCAATCTAAAATACATTTCCTCTTTCGAACTCACTTCATCAAGCGGAAGCATAAGTTTTTCAAGACCAAATCCAACAAGATGAGTATGTGCATCAACATATTTTATATCTTTCATTTTATCCTATCAGGAATAGCCCTGTTAATATGAAAGGAAATGCAATAATCTGTCTTTTCTTTATCTTCTCTTTCAAAAATAATATACCAATTATAATTGTAAAAAATGGATACATATTTGCAACAGGTATAGCAAGTGTAACATTTGCATTAAGAACAGAAAAATAAAATAGTATCGAGCCTACTGCACTGAATAATGCAGATAGCACAGAGAGAAGGATTATTTTTTTAGGGAAATCTATTTTTATCTCATTTTTTGTGAGCAAAAGATATATTCCCCATACCGGAACACCTATCATACTAAAAAAAAGATTCAGGTTCACGGGTTTTACTATCCGGACAGCAATATCCGATAGCCCACCCCATATTCCCCAGAGTATTGTTGATAAGATTGCAAAAATAAAATAATTACCCTTTTCAAATCTGAATTCCTTAAATGAGATGATGAGTATACCGGTAACAATAAGTAAAACCGCGATTGATTGTTTCACAGTTATCTCATTTTTTAATATAAATTTACCTATTAAAATACTTATCACAATATAAGAAGAAGTTATTGGGACAACAGATGATGCACCTTTCTTACTCAAGGCAATATAAAATAAGATATAACCGAGTGTTGCAGAAAACTCAGAGATAAAAGGAATAAGATAATTACCCTTCGGGAATTTTGTTCCCCAAAAAATCCATGCAATGAAATAAAATGTGAGTATTGATAACCCGAATATAAAAAGGGAAAGGTTGTAAGGTATTTTTTTTAAAGAAGCCCTGCTTGTTATCCCACCAAGACCCCAGAATAATGCGGTTATAATCCCTGATATAAACCAGTTCATATTAGTTTTATAAAGAACATTATTATCATAATTATTGAGACTGCAACCTTAAAAATTATCCTTGCCTTTTTCATCTTCTTGAATAAAAGAAAGAAATTATCAAATATCACTGCAAATGCAGTAATTATTGCAAGAAGAAGTATGAAATCTTTTGTAATAGTATAAAAACCTTCCTTTAACGCGTAAAAATATATTCCTAAAAAAACCAATGTTGTGCTTGGAAGGTAATGCAGGAACGAACCTGCAATACCTGCTATAAAAAGAAAAATTGTTAAATATATCATCATAACCCCCTGAGGAATGGGATATTGAATCCCTTCCCTTTTTTCATCTGTTTCATCATCTGGACAACCATCTCGTATTCTTTTAACAATCTGTTTATTTCTTGAACAGTTGTTCCGGAACCTTTTGCAATCCTTTTCTTCCTTGAACCATCTATTATTGATGGATTCCTTCTTTCTTCCTTGGTCATAGAGTTAATAATTGCTTCTGTTCTTATCAATGCCTTATCATCCATCATATCTTTGAATTTTTCACCACCGGGTATCATCTCAAGGATTTTTTCCATTGAACCCATCTTCTTAAAACCTTTTATCTGCTCAAGAAAATCTTCAAGATTGAGTTCCGCCTTCTTCAATTTTTCCTGAAATTCCTTCTGTTTTTCAGCATCGAGTGCAGCCTTTGCCTTTTCCTGTAATTCCTGTATATCACCCATACCAAGTATTCTTGATGCAATGCTTTCGGGCTTGAAATCTTCTATATCATCTATCTTTTCACCAACACACATAAACTTTATCGGTTTCCCTGTTACTTCCCTTACAGAAAGGACTGCTCCACCCCTTTCGTCACCGTCCATCTTTGTTAGTATTATCCCTGTTATTCCTATCCTCTTATCAAACTCCCTTGCAATATTCACTGCATCCTGTCCTGTCATACCATCCACAACAAGTATTGTTTCTTCGGGTTTTGTATTCTCTTTTATATCTATAGCCTCTTTTATCATATCATCATCAATATGAAGTCTCCCTGCTGTATCAAATATTATCACATCGTATCTTTTTAATATCGATTGTGTCATGGCTGATTTTGCAAGTTTAACTGCATCATTCATAAATGTAGAAAAGTATGGTAAATCATACCTTATGGCAAGGTCTTTCAATTGCTCAAATGCTGCAGGTCTTTTAACATCGCATGGAACAAGTATGGGGTTTTTGCCTTTCTTCTTAAGTAATGAAGCAAGTTTGACAGATGTGGTTGTTTTTCCGGAACCCTGTAAACCAACAAGCATAATAACAGAAGGGAACTTTGATAATTTCAATGGTTCAGGATTTCCTATAATCCTTATCAGTTCATCATATACTATCTTTAACAACATCTCGTAGGGATTAAAACTTTTAAGAACCTTTTCACCTGTTGCAATCTTCTCAACATCATTTATGAATTTATCTGCAACATCAATATTCACATCTGCTTCTATCAAAGATTTCTTTATCTCCTGGAGTCCTTCTTTAACAATCTCAGGTGTAAGAATCCCTTTCTTTGTTATATTTCTTATAATCCTTTTTAAACTTCCCTGTATCTTTCCAAACATATTTTTATTATATTATCTTTTTCTATTCTTTCAAGGAATTTTTAAGGTAGTTTATGATATTATCTGCTGATTTTTTTACGGATTCTGTGAGACCTTTACCATAAGATATATTTTCAGGTTTTATACCTATTATTCTGACTTTTATATTTGTATCCATCTTTAACATATGAGAAAATATGGATAATGGTAAGGTATGTGTTGATATTGTGAGATTATCAATTTCATTCTCTTTTATTTCCCTTACATCTCCAGGAACTCCATCAAAATCAGCTGCATCAAATATTAAAACGGTCTCAGGTTTCAATGCCTTTATCATCTCTATATAAAGTTCAGGATTTTCTTCTGCAGGTATTGATATAACAACATCCTTTAAAGACTCTGCAATATAATTACCAACCCCGTCATCCTTACGATAATTACTTCCAACTCCGACTATCAATATTTTTTCATTCAAAATATCACTTAAGAATTCCATATTTTTCCTTTTAAATATTATACTAACGATTAAAAAAAATCAATATAAATTTTATTCCTGTGTTTCTTCTCCAAAATATTCTTCCTGTTCTTTTTCAAGGATTTTTTTTATCAAAGTAATGAGTTCTTCGATATTTAAAACATTGTAATCCCCATAACCGGGTCCTATCCTTATTGTTTTTATCCCCGCTATCCTTCCGGCATCAATATCATAATCATAATCACCTACGATTATTGCATCCCTTGGAGATATACCGAAAGTATTAAGAATTGTGTAAACAGGTAAAGGACTTGGTTTCAGTTCAAGACCATCATCCCTTGTCAAAATAATATCAAAATAACCATAGTAATGTCTTAAAGCCTTTTCAACTGCCTTCCTGCAATTCCTTGTAAGTATTGCAAGTTTTATATACCTTGTCCTTAAAAACTCAATCAAAGACATAAGGTCAGGAACAGGTATTGATTCTTCTGCCCTTCTTATCTCTTCTTCTTCGAGCATCTGTAAAGCAGCAGGATTATTTAATTCTAAAAGTTTCTCATAAAGTGGTTTTAAGTCATCCGGATTAAGATTAAATGCCTTTGCAATCTTTAACCTTACCTCTTCAAAAGGTTTATCATTTACTACAAGTGTTCCATCAAGGTCAAATATCACTATCTTTAACATAAAGGGATATTAAAAAAATATTAAAAAAAATCAAATATTTTTTTGGGAAAATATTATAGAAGTTGGAGTCGGCCTTCTCTACATTTGAAGGAAGTGTTTATCAGATGTATCAAGAATAATTGAAAAAATGAGGTTGCAAAGTTGCTTTCCAATTCTTAATGACACAAAGGTTTTTAATAACACTCTTTTAATAAAATATTTTTTAAAGGATAAAATTTTCATAATAACCGCTTGCCATCTTAACTTGTTTCACCATGTGCATGATCTTTTCAATAAAAAATCATTTTACCCTTGACAAATTTTTATTTTTTATTATAAATAAATTATGGTTATTTTTAGAAAAATTAATCATAGATTAAACTCTCTCTCGTTAAATAGTGTTTTTTCAAAATAGACAATAATCATTATAAGATATTCAGATTATTCAGGAGATTTAAATTTACTTAATACACCCTTTGCATTATTGAAGTGCAAAGGGAAAAATATTACCTGTTTTGATTTTTAATTAAAGATAAACAAACAAAAAGAAAGGAAGAGTTATCAAAAAATTAAATATAGTTTCAAATATTGGACATTTTATAAGTATAAGTTTTGAGAATTCAATTGACAGGGAGTTGGAAATAGATATATTTAATATTGTAGGTAGGAAGGTAAAGAGTATGAAGATTTATATGAGTAAAGGGACAAATAATATAGAGATAAAAGATATTCCAAATGGTATATATTTTCTGAAGATAGGTGAAAAGATATTTAAAACAACGATAATTAGATAGGAGTTAAAATGATATTTATTTTATTTTTATCAATCTTAGGATTTCAATGGAAGAAGATAGAGATAGACACACTAACAGGTTCAGGTGCATATGGGACGGATATAGAGGTAGATACATTTGGATACCCACATCTTATATATCTATCACCAAGAGGAACAATGTATGTGAGATGGGATGGAGATGAATGGTTATATGAGGATATAAATGATAGTCTTGCTAAATATGGTATTTCTGTGAAAGGGAGTTCAGGATATAATAGGTCATTAGAGATTGATTCACTTGGATATCCACATATATGTGAGAGAGG
>CBFGJG010000069.1:0-7526 GCA_965649055.1 Caldifarciminota bacterium | reverse complement strand
CTTATTATTTGCTAATATATTATAAGTCATGGGTAACTCCTTTTTTAGAGTTATTATTAACTCTAAAATTGGTTTTTGCAACTCCTTTGAGGATTGCCCTCCCCCGGGCAATCCTCTCTTCATTCATAACCCCTATCTTCACTATCAAAACTTTCCACCATGTGCATGATCTTTTCCACAGTTTTGTAAAAAATTGATTGACAAAATGGATTAAATTTCTTAAATTATTTCCTGTGAAGAAAATGGAAAATTTTCTAATAAACAAAACAAAAAAGAGGGGTATACTATGAATATTTTTTTTCTTGGAATTTTGTATCTATCAATTTTAGCACAGCATCCTGTTGTCTCAATATACGAGATACAGGGGCAACAATCAGCATCTCCCTATGCAAATGATACCGTTACAACTTACGGAATCGTGACTGGAAAATATCCAGGTGGATTCTTCATGGAAGAAAGACCAGGTGGAGAATGGCGTGGCATATATGTTTATGGAACTGCTTACCTTAGCCAGATAAATGTTGGGGATAGTGTCCGTGTAACTGGAAGGGTTGTTGAATACTATGATTTAACAGAGATTTCACTCCCATTTGAGGTTGTTGTCCTTGGACAGACAACAATACCGGGACCAACAATTATTCCGACAGGGCAGGTTGGACAGGAAAAATATGAAGGGGTTCTTGTTCGTGTTGAGAAGGCGGTTTGCACATCTGGTAATAATTCATACTATGAATGGATAGTGAACGATGGCTCAGGTCCTGTAAAGATAGATGACCTTGGATACAGATTCTTCCCAACAGTTGGTGATACTTATACTGTTATTGGATGCCTTTATTATAGTTTTGGTGAGTTCAAAATTGAACCGAGGGACGACAGGGATATTGTTGAGCCGGGTGAAGTTGAAGGATTCTATGCTGAGATTGACCCTTTAAGATGTTTTATCGGAACACCAATTGATTTAAAATTTAAGATTGTGAGTGTTATAGATACTGTTAAATTCCTGAAATTATTCATACCAAGGGATTTCTTCTGGTCAAGGAATATTAATGAAATTATTCTTCCCAAAGGATTTTTATGTGATTCATTCAAGGTTGATACATTCTTAATAGGTGATACAATAAGGTTCTTTAATGCAAATCTTTTTGATACAATGATGATGGTTATTAAAATTGATTCGGTAAATAAGGTTGATACATTTAAAATTTCACTATTTGGGAGCAAAAATGATGTGATTTATTCAAAAGGTGGCGAAGCTGGTGTTATTTCTATGAATATACCATCGAATTTACTCTCAATTGGAGAGGTTCAGAGACCCGGTCCAGATGGATATTCATCTGCACATTATCTTGATACTGTTTTTGTCTTTGGTTATGCAGTAACACCAAACCTTTCACCTACATTCACAAGTTTTTACCTTAATGATACAACGGGTGGTGTGAATATCTATTACTCAAAGATGCTAAATATAAAAGAAAATTATCTTTATTTATTGAAAGGAGTTGTTGATGAATACAAGGGTTTGACGGAGGTTAAGGTTGTTGATACATTGAACTTCTTTGTATTCTCAAGATTTAATGAGCCATTCCCGGCAGATACATTACCACAGTCAAAATCACTTAATGAGTCATACGAAGGAAGACTTGTGTGCATCAAAGATGCAATGATAGTATCGCCAATATCTCCGATACCTTCAGGCGGTGGATATAATTTCACAATTGCAAATGGTCAGGCATACGCAACTGTCAGGATAGAATCAGGTAGTAATGTAATAATTGATTCAATAATGAATATGAAACAGGGTGAGATATGGACAATAACCGGTATTTGTGGTCAATACGATTCTTATGAACCCTATACGACAGGATACCAGATATTACCAAGAAGAAATTCCGATTTAATAAAACATGATATACCTGATAGCGAAATAATTATTGTGGATATTACACCAAACCCATTTTCTTATGATTTAGGACAGGTTGCAACAATAGGTATAAATGCACCGGCAGGTTCATCTGTCACTGCAAAGATATTCGACCTTGACGGGAGATTTGTAAAAGAAATATGTTCGAATTATTTAGGTCCATACATAACACAATGGAATGGTGATGATTATAAAGGAAGAAAGGTGAATATAGGCGCATATGTTTTGAATGTGATTATAAAAAAGAGTAACGGGAAGATAGTGAAGATAACAAAACCAATAATAGTCGGAACAAAATTAGGAAGGTGAGATATGTTATTAATACTCTTTTCTGTCTTTGAAAATATTGAATTCACAACATTTTCTAATGCTATAGGTTCTTCTCAATATGGAATTTATAGCCAGGGTTCTACTGATAATCCAGCGTTAACTGGTTTAGAGAATTTTTTAGTTGCTTTTGATTATAAGAAACTCTATTCAATTGCAGATATGGGAAGATTCTATGTTTCATTCAAAAATGCAGGTTTATCTGTTCATTACAGGAAGATAGAAGAACTCCAAAACGAAGGTATTATATCTATTTATTATGGTATAAAATTGAATGATGATGCAAGGATTGGATTTAAGATAAAGGGATTTTACCTTTATCAAAAAGACTTCAATAGCGATTACTCATTCGGTTTAGATTTAGGATTCCATACAAAGTTATGGAGGTTGTGGAACCTTGGTTTTGTTCTTGCAAACATAAATAAACCATCATTTGGAACCGATAATATCTATAATATAGAGCCTAAACTTGGATTCGGAATCTCTTATGAACCATCTGAATATTTCATAACATCTTTTGGATTTGAAAAAGAGATGGGGAAAGAAGTCCGATTCCTTTACGGGAATGTTCTGAAACTTAATGAGATTTTGCTTCTTCAGGCAGGTTTTCACACATCGCCTTTTGAGCCTTCTTTTGGAATAAAGATAGTGAGTAAAATAATATCTTTTTCCTTCGCATTCATTTACAACAATGAATTACCATCAAATTATAGCGTAGGGGTGGAATACAAATGATTATTTTAATATTAATCTTATCAATAGTTGATATAAATAACTGCGATTATGAAGAGTTAAAGACCCTTCCTCTTGAAGAATCTGCGATAGAAAGAATAGCAAATTACAGGGATGAGTATGGGTATTTTTCGTCTGTTTATGACCTTCTAAAAGTGTTAACACCAGAAGACTTTAAGAAGATAAAGGATATGGTTGCAATATTACCAAAGGAAGATGTTAGAAATATTCCATACTATCTTTTGAGCATACAATCGAGGCTTGCTTCCGAAGAAAGACCTTCAGAAGTCCTTATGAACGAATGGGAAATCCTTGCTTTCAGACCAATGAATATAAACAAGGTTTCATTCGACGAACTTATGAAGATAGAAGGTGTGAATTTTCTTGATGCAATAAATGCAGCAAGATATGTTCGTGGATGGAAAGGGATAAGATACATCTCCGATTTAAGGTCGGCACCATATCTTACTTCCTATGCGTACAGGAAAATAAGGGATTACGCAACTACAACAACACCACAGAAGTATCCACTTGTTTCAGGTTACACGAAATTTTCAACATCAAACTGGTCTTATCCTGAGAATGAAGATGCTATAAAGAGTAATATATCCTACATAGACGCAATACTTGAAGATACAAATATTGATACACTTCCTGCTTATAAAAGATTAAAATACGCAGGTTGGACCGATGAGGAAATTTCTTCTTTAAGGAATAGATTAGATAATGAAAAAGATGAAATTTCAGACTTAAATACGGTAAACTTAAGAAGGGATTTATATCTTAAAACGAACCTTGTTATACAGAAGAATATTGAAACAGGAATTTTATTCAAAGAAGAAAAAACAGGAAGTTTTTTTAATAAATGGTTTATTGGTATAAAAGATATCGGATTTCTTAAAAACTTTTATATAGGGAATTATAATGTTACATTAGGAGAAGGAATAATATTTGAGAATACCGATGATATAATGTCAAGGTTTTATGATAAAACAGAAGGTGTTTTCGGGGATATAACACCTACAAAACAATATAAAACAAATGGTTTTGCGTTCACATTAAAACCCAAAAGGTTTAAATTAATAGGTTTCTGGTCAAAGGATAAAAAAGATGGAATTTTGAACAGGGATTCAACATTAAATATGTATTTTGCAAATACTTATGATATTGATGCATTCAAAGATGCATTCACAGAAGAGGTTTATGGCGGTTCTTTCGGTATTAATCTATCAAAATTACTATTCTTCCCATTTGGAACAACGATATCTTTAAATGCAATTAATATTAGGCTTGATAAAGAGATTAAGATAAGTTCGGAAGACCTTGAATACAAATTTGATGCAGATGAGATAACAGATGATGTTTATACAAAAAGAACAGAAGGGAATATTAAGAGATTCGCGGGTCTTTCATTCATGACCGCTATAAGAAATTTTGGAGTTAAGGGAGAATATTCTGCTCAGATTTCTGAAGATAACAAATATCTAAGTTCTGCATATGTCCTGAATTTAAGATACCAACTTGAAAACTTCTATATCCATACTTTGTTTAGGCATTATGATGTTTCTTATGATAATCCGTATTCAAGACCATTTATGGAACAGAAGAGATACGATGATACTCCTTTTGAAAAACCTTATAGACTATTAGACCCGTTTTATTCAGAGATAATAAATGACCCTGCACCAAAACCTGAAGAGGGAATCTATGTTGAAACAAGATATGAATTTAACAGATATTTCGTCTTAACAAAGGCATATGTTGACTTGTGGAGGAATCTTGCAGTGGGATTGCCAAATTTCAGGGCTCAATATGAATTTGAATTAAGACCAATATACCCTTTAAGAATCAGACTTGCACACAAATACCAGGAAAAGTACAGGTCAAGGGTTACTGTTCCAACAAAGTCAAAGACAAATGAATTCACATTCAGAATATACGCATTACTCCTTGATAGAGACTATCTTGATGCAAGGATAAGGATAGGTTTTGTTGAATTCCCATCAACAGAAAAATATGCAGAGAATATCTCTATTGATGGTGGTTATATGTCTATTGGTTATGAACATAATATTTCAGACAATCTATCAATATATGGAGGATATGCAATCTGGACAACAAATGGTATGAGTCAGTGGATATTTGAGGATACAGGTATTGATTTCCTTTATGGAGATGGAGATAAGTTTTTTATCTCCGTAAATGACAGGATTTCGGAGAACCTTTTCTTAAGGTTAAAGTTAAAGAAAAAAACAGAGGTAAACTATTTCACAGGTTTGGAAATTTCAGGAGGTGATTATCATTATGAAGAGGAAGAACCAACTTACATTAAAAGTTTCAGAGAGAGTAAGACAAACTATTCTCTCCAGATGCAGATTGTATGGTGGTGGTAATATGAAAAAGATAACTTTACTTGCAATTTTATTTCTTGGTATCAGTTCATATGCAAATTTTCTTGACTTTGATAATATTGGGAATTTTGCAGATTTAACAGATGTGAAAGCATTCAGTATGGGTAATGTTTCACTTTTTACACCAACAAACCCTTCGTTCTTTTCAGGAACACTTATAATGATAGGTGGTGGATTGAAGAATTCATATGAAGAAAGAAGCAGGTGGGTTTTCGATACATACAACAATACAATTGGGAAATCAGTGATTGCGAAGAATACATATCAGAATTTTGGTTATTATGGATTTGTTCTGAATTTTGAGGGTGAAATGTTCAGATTTGGATTTAACACATCCCCTTTGATTTTAACAAACTATAGATTCTACGATGTGAAGATGGACGAATTCTATGTTATCACTTCAGAACAGGAGATAAAAAAGGATATTTCAATTTATGGATACACACCTAATTTTGGAATAAAATATGGAATATTCAAAGGTGGATTTTCCGTATCGATTGTAAACGGAAACAGTTATTACTACGAAAGAACAGTTACCGATACGATTGAGATAGAAAGAAAATATAAAGGTTTAACATTCGGTGGTGGTTTTAATATAAATCCGGAGAAGATTGTTGAATTTGCTATTTATTATAAACACGATATATCTGTAAGGTCTGATTCTGATAGCATAGTTTATCCAAGAACAATATCTTTGGGTCTAAAATACACACCAGCAAATATTCTTCCTGTTACTTTTACTCTTCAGGCAGACTATGAATTCTGGAAGAATGTTATGATAAATGGAATAGAACAAGATTATGATAATGTTATTGTTTTCAAAGCTGGTATTCAACACAAGCTTACATCAGGATTGTTTGCAAGGCTTGGATATATTTATAAAACACATTATTCACAGAATGTTCCTATAGGAAGGTTTACAGCAGGATTAGGATGGGAATACAATAAGACATCCATTGATTTTGGCATAGGTTTTGAAGCATTGAATTTCAGCAAATCCGAGATTTACTATAATGAAACAAACACAATTATGAAATTATCAGTAAGGAGGAATTTATGATTTTCTTCATATTGTTCTTATCAGATGTTGAAGAAATAAAATATATTGGTAACAGGGAATATATTCCAAATGTTATAGAGACAATAAAAAAAGCAAAACATACAGTTGATATAGTTATGTATTCAGCTGGTTATTACCCGACGCATCCGGAAGGTCCTGATAGACAACTTTATGGTGCTATGTTTGATGCGGTAAAAAGAGGGGTTCGTGTAAGGGTGATACTTGAATCAGCATCCTGGAATCTAAGTAATACAAGAAAAAATGAGATTGCTGCAAATTATATGAAAGAAGGTGGAGTTCAGATTTTCTGGGACCCGCCTGATATAACAACACACAGCAAGATTGTAATAGTTGACACACTCTATTGTGTTGTTGGTTCTACAAACTGGACATACTACGCATTTGCCCATAATAATGAGAGTTCAGTTCTCATAAAATCAAGGGAACTAGGTGAAAGAATGAATATCTTTTTTGAAGACCTTCTTAAAGTCTCGACAAAAGAGATAAAGATTGAAAAAGAAGCAGGGGAAGAAGAATTATGATAATTATTTTACTGTTTTTAACGGATATTGAAATAGTATATACTAACGATATGCTTGGTATGCTTGAGTCATCATATGCTTATTTCTTTGACCTTGATATGCCACCAATGATATCAAATGCAGGTGGATTTATTCGGCTTGTTAACTGGGAAAGAGAGGATGGAAAAAATCCCATTGTTGTTTCAGCTGGAAATCTTTTACCTTATCCTTTTATAGACAAAGAACCTGTTCTAAAGAATTTCACTGATTTTTTAAATAAGACTCGATTTGATGCTTTCCTTATCGGAACAAATGAATTATCCTACGGAATTGATTATCTCATTGAATTGATACAGGGTTCGAATACGGATTTTCTTTCCTGTAATATATTATCATCAACATTGAGAAAACCATATAAGATAATTGAAAGGGATGGAGTAAAAATAGGAATAATAGGTTCTACAACACTACTTGCTCCTTTGTTTATTCCCTATGAGAAAAGGATAGAATTTGAGTTAGAAAATGATTTTAGAAAGATAGAAGAGAATGTAAAG
>CBFGJG010000068.1:0-7677 GCA_965649055.1 Caldifarciminota bacterium | reverse complement strand
GATTGCCCTCCCCAGGGCAATCCTCTCTTCATTCATTACCCCTATCTTCACTATCTTAACTGTACCACCATGTGCATGAACTTTTCCAAATTTGCGTAATTTTACCTATTGACATTTGTTTAAAATTTCCTAAAGTTAAAAAAAGGAGGCTTGATGGAAAAAATAACTTTGAAATGCGAAATAATAACTCCTATGTTTATGGGAAGTGGCGAAAGGATTGAAGATAATGTGAAAATATCAATACCAGTTGAATTAAGACCGCCATCATTCAAGGGTATTATTAGATACTGGTGGAGGGCAGCAAAAGGGGAAGATAGTAAAAAAAGCTTAAAAGAAAGTGAATCATCAATATTTGGTGGTGCAGGTGAAGGTGAAGGAAGAAGCAAGATGCAATTATCAATTAAGAATATTATCTATAATATTAATGATAATATCAGGCCAACAATAGAACCATATGCAGGGATAAAATATCTTCTTTATTCAACCTTTACATTGAGAGAAAGGGGTGTTCCAATAGAAAGAAAATTTATAGACACCGGAAGTAAATTTGATTTAGAAATGATTTTCTTCGGTAATTCAGATAAAAATAAAGAAATTATAGCATCGGTTTGGCTCGCAATTTTTCTTGGTGGTTTTGGTGCCCGTTCAAGAAGGGGTGGTGGCAATATTAGCGTAAATGCTGTTTATCGTGATTCAGAAGAAATTAAAGATGGTAAAATTTATAATCTATCATTTCTTACTAATACACAAAATATTAATATAAAAGATTGGTTTGAAAATAATCTAAGAGAGATTAAAAAAATCATAAAACCTTCATCAGGAAGTTCTAATTATAATAATTTAGTTAATGGACATGTTTATCTTCTTAATAAAAATTTTCAGGATTGGAAAGATACACTAAATTATGTTGGTGAAAAATTTAAGAATTTTAGGACTTCCAACAAATCAAGAATTTTTGATACCCCTTCTTTTGGAATGCCTATAAGTCATTCAAGGTTTACTATTAGATTAATTCCATATTATAATAAGAGAAGATTGTCTGAAAGATTTGCTTCTCCATTGATTATAAAAATATTAAAATATGGTAATGTATATTATCCTATGATAACAAGATTGAGTGGAATAAATTTAGAAACTGGTAAGGAATTTAGAACAAATAGGTGGAATTATGCCAGTTCATCCGATATTAAGCCTATAAATTATAAAATAATAGACGAATTTTTTAACACATTAAAAAATGAAATTACAGAGATAAAATATTAAGGAGGCAAAATGAATAATGATTACTGGAAAAATAAAATAAATGCATTTCTTCACGACCCCTTTGATAAGGCAATAATAATAACATCAAGAAAGATTGCGCATGAAGAAAGGGCAAATCAGATATTAAAAAAATTTAATATTACAAAAAATAATGATATTGAAGATTTAATAATTTTAGCAGACCATATTTCTGCTGGTATTGATAGACCTGTTTATGAAGAAATAAAAGATATTGATATAAGGAAAATAGAAAGGATTACAACTATAAATCCTTTAACAGGTGATAAATTGTCTAAATCATTTGAATTAATTGATAAAGAAAAAATTTTAGAAAGGATTGAAGATTTAATAAATAAATCTATCCAGATGATTTTAGATAAATTAACCGATAAAAATGATTACAAAAACTTATTCTTTTCAATATGGGCATCTTATCCTGAAATCCTTGCACTTCTTGACAAAGATATAGGAGAAGCATGGAAATATCTTCCAGCTGACACGAGATTACCATATCATTCATTATTCACACATTTGCAGTCCACATCAGCAGTTTTTTCATCATTACCAAATTTAGGTTTCCTTTATTTTTCTCTTGGTCCTGTTCAGGACTTTATTGAAACTTCAAGGAAAACGCAGGACCTTTGGGCTTCAAGTTTATTACTTTCATATTTGTCTTGGAAAGGCATTGAGGTTATTTTTGATGAAGTTGGTCCAGACCATATATGCTATCCTTACCTAAAAAATCAAGGCTTTGTTCTTAAAAAATTAAAAGGGTTGATTCCTGATGAGCTTATACCTGAAGAACTTAATGATAAATTATTGATACCTTCATTACCCAACAAATTTCTTGCAATTATTCCATTTGAAATAGGAGAAGAATTGGGAAAGAAGGTTTCGGATAGGATAAATTTGGAGTTTAAAGATATCTCTTCTTTTATATTTAGCCAATTTTTAGAATTTCTTAAGTCTTTAAAGCTTAATTCTCAAGAAATTGAAAAAATTGAAAAACAGTGGAACGAACAAGTAAATAATTTTCTTGAAATAAATTACATTATATTCCCTTGGTCTTTCAAGACGGAACATCCCGGAGATTTTGAAAAACAAGATGTTGTAATTAGATATATAAATAACCTGATAAATACTTTGTATCCTGAAGATAATAAGAATGAAATACAGGAAATTTTTACAAACTTGAATAATATTGGTTGCACATATGGATTTAATTTTGGTATATTAGAAAGAATTATGGGTGCAAGAAAAACTTTAAGGAATTTTCAACAGATTGAGCAAACTGGAGATAAATGTTCGCTATGTGGTAAAAACGCTGCCTTATATCCATATTCAGAATTTGACAGAAGAAGTAAATACAGGAATTTCTGGAAATCGTTGTCCCAACAGACAATAGATAAAGGTAAAGTGGGGCTTTTTAAAGATGACGGTTCAGAAAGATTATGTGCTATTGAAGTAATAAAAAGGATGTTTACGGAGTTTTATCAGAATATTAGCAGCTCAAAGAAGATTTTTCCTTCAACATATAGTATCTCAGTTACAACTTTCTTAGATAAGGCAATAGATACCCAGGAAGGTAAAAATCTTTTTTTGAAAATATCTGATATTGATAAAGAAAAATCTGGTTATTATCCTAAATTGCTATATAATAAAATTAAACCCATTAAGAAAAGTGAAATACCAGATGGTTCTTATTTCTTTATTTCTGAGTTGCAAAATTTAGAAGATGTAAATGTTAAAGAGGTTATAAAAGAGATTAGAGAATTTAAGAAGAAGTATAAAGCCATATATAATTATTTATTACCATACTATGCAATTATAAAGTTTGACGGTGATAATATGGGTAAATGGATAAGTGGTGAGATTCAAGAATTCCCTAAAATATCATATGTTATTCATGATGAATGTGTAGAAAAATTGGAATCTTCGGACAGATTGAGAGGCATTCTTGATAAGAAACTTCCTGTATCTTCTGCATTACATTTGTTTATTAGTATGAATCTATGTGATTTTTCGCAGAATAAGGTTCCATTTATTGTTGATAAAAATTATGGTTCGCTCGTTTATTCGGGTGGTGATGATGTTCTCGCATTTGCACCAGTTGAATATGTTTTTGATATGGCAAAAGAAATAAGGATTGCTTTCTCAGAACCTGAAGCTATGGGAAGAAATGCAACTGGTTCTGCAGGAATAGTAATTGCACATGCATCCACACCTTTAAATTTTGTTTTGAATAAAGTGAGAGAAGCAGAAAGAAAGGCAAAACTCAGTTATAAAGATAAAGATGCTTTTAATATTACATTAATTAAAGGTTCCGGTAGCGAGAGTTCGATTTACGGCAAATGGTTTTATGAATCGAAAAACAAAGATACAATTTGTTCTCTTGATTTCATAAAAATCCTTTCCGTATTATTTGACATTGAAGGAGCAGATTTAAAATATTTGAGAAACACGATTTACAAAGATTATTTTCAATCTTTTGTAGGTAAAATATACTTTTCTCCTTCAATAGTGAAAGATATAGAAAATGAACATTATTATCTTAACGATAAGGAAGAGATAATAAACAGGATTGAAACACTTATTCAAAGACATGCAAGTTTTGTAATAGAACCAATTTACTTAAGCCAGAAAGAGAAGATAAAAGAATTTAAAGAGAATGGTTTAAAAGGAATTAAAAACATAATATTTGATTTTGTTAATTTTTACTGGAATAAGAATGAAGAGACAAATGAAAAACATTGTAATACACTGAGATATTTATTGGAGTTTATGAAAATAGCAAGGTTTATTTCAAGAAAAGGAGGTGAATAATGGGATATGTTCTAAATCCAGTAGATGTGATGCATTTTGGAACTGGAAAGAGTAGCACCGCAATTGATTCCCATATAATTCCAACATATTCTACCCCCAGTATTTTCACTTTAGCAGGTGGGTTCAGAAATATTATTTTTGAAAAAAGGAATATTGATTTGGAATATGTTATAGAATATGTAAGAAAGAATTATAATAATGATGAACAACTTAACGCACTTATAAATAATCTTCAAATAATTGGACCTTTTATATGGAAAAATGGTGAAATACTTTTTTCAACTCCGAATGATTTTTTTATTGTTAAAGATGAAACAGACGAGGATATTGTTCCTTGCGAATGGTTAAAAGTTAAGAAGTTAAATATAAAATTTGACGAAAATTTCAATTTAGATTATATTCCTTGGTTTTACAAGCGATTCAGGGTAGATTCTGCAAATGGATGGTTTATAAATATTGAGGGACTTAAAAAGTATCTGTTATTAGAAAAGATTAATAAAAATTATATTGTGAAATTTGAAGACATTTTTGAAAAATCAGTCCGTCCAGGGATAAAAATAAACAAAGAAAAAAGAAAAGCGGAAGAGCACCATCTTTACTTTGAAGAATATGTATCATTTAAAAATGATAATTTTAGTTTTTATGTAGAATTAAATGATGATATAGAAAATGAGATTGGTAACCAAAACATTATCTTTTTAGGTGGAGAAAGAAAGTTTATGAACGGATACAGGATAAATTATAGTATAAAAGATGAACTATATAAGATTAAAGAACAGATAAAGAAAGAAGTTTTAAAGACAGGTATTTTCAAATTAATTTTCCTAACTCCTGCTGTTTTTAATAGTGGTTGGAAAATGAATATAAAAGGTGCGGAAATCTTAGCGTGCATAATAGATAGACCGATAATGATAGGTGGTTTTGATATGGCAAGAATGATCCCAAAACCGGGAAGAAAATTTATTACCCCGGGAAGCGTATACATAGTTAAAGTGCAAAAAGATAATCTTGAAGAGATATTTGAAAGATTATATTTTAATGATTCTTTAACAGATGATTTTAAAGATCTTGGCTTTGGTAAAACTATAATTGGATTAACAAATTTAAAGGAGGATATATATGATTAAAAAACTAATGTATCTTTACACTCTTTCTTCTATTCACCCAGGAATAGGAAGTTCAACAGAAGTAATTGATTTACCTGTTCAAAGAGAAAAAACAACAGAATATCCTGTAATCTTTGGTTCCACTTTGAAGGGTGCGCTAAGAGACAATTTTGATAAGAAAACTGCGAATGATTTATTTGGTAGTGAAGAAACACAAGGAGAAAATGTTTATGCTTCTGCAGTCAGCGTCTCGGATGCTAAAATCTTGCTTTTTCCTGTTAAATCAGGTAAGGGTGTTTTTGTTTATCTTACCTGTCCTAATGTTATAAAGAGGTTTGAAAGAGATCTAAGTGTAATAAACAGAAATTATTCTTCTGGAATAAATGATATAAAAAATGTGTTAATCTCCGAAAATAGTTCTGATTTATTAATAAATGATACATTAATAATTGAAGAATTTTCTTTTAGAAATCCTGAGAAGTCAAAGATTGTTACAGATTTTGGGAAATTTCTTGCAAAGGAAATTTTTAATGGCTCAATAGGTTTTGATTACTGGAAACAGAAAATTGAAAAACACATTGTGGTTATTTCAGATGACAATTTCAAATTTTTTGTAAAATCATCCACCGAAGTAGTTACAAGAATAAAAATAAATGATGAATCAAAAGTCGTTGAAAAAGGCGCTCTATGGACAGAAGAGAATATTCCTTCTGATACAATATTTTATTCAATAGGAATTTTTGATAAATCAAGGAATGAAAAAGATAAACTGGATGAGAAAAATGTTTATGAAAAATTTAAAAATGTTGTGGATAAAAAAACAATAAGTATAGGTGGGAATATAACTGTTGGAAGAGGTTTTGTTTATCTAAATATAAGTAATGGAGGTGAAAATGTCTGAGACTATTATTCAGGAAAGGGCAATAGCAAAATTTGCATTTGAAAAAATAAAGTCTGTTCAAAATAAAAATAATATCGCAAGTGATTACAAATCTTATATAAGGTCTTTACCATCTATGATACTGAACAATGGATTAGGGAATGCTATAGTATTTGAATTTTCAAAAGCAAAGAATGATGAGAATAGTGCACATGGAACTTTATTAAAAGATATATGTGAATTTGCACAAAAATTCCTGAATTTTAATGGAAATGAAACAGCATTTATTGAAAGAATAATGGAACTTACAAATGAGGAATACCAATACTGGACAGGACAAATATTGAAATTTTTAAAATGGGGGAGAAAATTCGCAGAAGGTATGATAAAGGAGTGATTTATGAATGGAAAAGAAAATTTGTATTTTGTTCCAAATGGCAATGTCCATTACGAAAAATTTAAAGATATTGATAATTTAAATTTATTATTTAATAAATTTCTGAGATGGAAAGAAGGTAATAATAAAGAATTCAAAGATAACAGAAGGGAATTATTCAATAATATTATCAAACTTTCTAATAAACTGTTAATGAATGAAATTGTTCAGAGAAATAAAAACATAATAGACAAATTAAACCATGCATATTGGGATTCTGAATCATTTGAAATGATAAGCGATTGGAGATTGGTTGTTGGATTAGGTGCACATCATCCTTACGAAACAAGTATGACCTTAGAACATTTATATGGGGTTCCAATTATTCCTGGCAGTTCCCTTAAAGGAGTATTCAGGGCATATTGTATATATAAAGCAGTGAATATGGATATTAGTAAAGTTGATAATGTCGATAAAGAGATAGAAGAAATGGAAGAAAAAAAAATTTTAGAAATTTTTAAAAATTTTAAAGATAATGGATGGGATAGTTTAAGCGAAACCGAAAAGATTCTAATTCTTGTTGGAAACCAATCTTATGCATGGAATTTAATATTTCTTGACGCTGTTCCAGTTGAAAAATTAAAATTTAAAAAAGATATAATGACACCCCATTTTGCAAATTATTATTCAGGAAAATCATATCCGAATGATACAGAATCACCTGTTCCTATACAATTTTTAACAATTGAGCACGCGAAATTCAGATTCTCATACATTTTGGATAAAAAGAGATTAATAAGGGATATAGATAAAATTAAAAATTATGTAAAAACCAATTTAAAAGAAGCACTTGAATTATTTGGAGTAGGAGCAAAAACACTTATTGGATACGGACATTTTAAATAAAAAAATAAAACGCGCTCTTTGACAATCGAATAGTTTTTTTATTTTGGATTTATGGATAATTTATTACAAATTATCCAGTTTGTAATAATTTTTCCGAACGACGACCAAAGTTTTCCACATTTTTTCCACATTCGACTTATAACCTTCTTAAAATTAATAAGTTATCGCGAAAATTGAAAAAATTTCAAACTCATCGTCGTTGTGGCTCAAAATGAATGAGTTATGAAAAATGTGGATAAAATGTGGATAATTTTTAGGTCTGTGTCGGAAATCCCCTTATAAGTTATTGGTGTTAAATAACTTTCAAGGGGTGCTGTAGCAAT
>CBFGJG010000067.1:0-7764 GCA_965649055.1 Caldifarciminota bacterium | reverse complement strand
ATTGTTCGGTGGCCTTGGATATAATATTTTTAATCCGACATTGGCAGGTAGGGCATTCCTTATGGCATCTTGGCCTTCCATTATGAGCGGAAACTGGACAGCACCAAGGAATGGATTTTTAGGAGGTGTTGATGGTATAACAACGGCAACACCATTAACAATAATAAAATTATAACCAACACCCGAGGTCATATCTAAACATAATTCCTGGGATACTATATGGAATCTATTCATAGGAAATGTTGGTGGTTGTATTGGTGAAACATCTGCGCTACTTTTACTTATAGGTGCTATTGTCCTTTTCATAAAAAGATATGCAGACTGGAGGATAAGTTTATCATATATCGGTTCTGTATTCATTTTCTCAGGGATTTTTTTTCTGTTTAAAATAACACCATTAAACCCATTCTTCCATATCCTTTCAGGTGGTGTATTCCTTGGTGGTCTTTTTATGGCAACGGATATGGTAACATCACCAGTAACCCCTATGGGGAGATGGATTTTTGGGGTGCTTGGTGGTCTTATTTGTGTTATAATAAGAATATGGGGAGGATATCCTGAAGGTGTTTCATACTCAATCCTGATTATGAATATATTTACACCATTCCTTGATATGATTAGGCCAAAATATTTTGGGGAGGTGAAGAAATGAAGGATTTTATAAAACCAACCCTTGTCCTTGTCCTTGTTGGTGTTGTCGCAGCAGGTCTTTTATCATTTGTTTATAACAAGACATTACCAGAGATAGAGAAAAGGGCAAAGGAAGATCTGAATGCAAGTTTATCTTTAGTATTTCCTGTTGAAGGTGTAGAATTTGAAACAATTATACAGGATACTTTGTGGGTTGCGAAAAAAGAAGGGAATGTTTTAGGTATTGTGTTTGTGAATATTTCAAAAGGATACAGTGGAATAATTAAAGTCATTGTAGGAATGGATGTTGACGGAAAAATTATGAAGGTTTTTATACCTAAGGAGGCCCTGACAGAGACACCCGGTCTGGGAATGAAGGTTGCAGAAGAATTCTTCCTTAAACAATTCAGTGGTCTAAAAAGGGACGATATATTCTTGAAAAAAGATGGTGGTAAGATAGATGGAATAACAGCAGCAACAATTTCTTCAAGGGCTGCTGTGAATGCAGTTAGAAATGGAATAGATAAGTATATCTTAAGGCTTAATGAATTTTCCATAAAATGGTATGAGAAAAGAATAAAGGAATTCTTCCCTGAAGATTCTATAGAGACACTTGGTAATAATGTGTGGAAGATAAAAGAAAGAATTATCTATTATTCAGAAGGAGAAGGATATTGTGGTAAGATAGGTGTGATTGTTGTCCTTAAAGATAATAAGATTGAAAAGTTGTATATCCAATCACCTGATGAGGGTTTTGAAGAGACAGAAGGCTTTGGTTCAAAGGTTCGTGAAGAAGAATTTTTGAAGAAATTCATAGGTAAAAAACCAGAAGATGTTTTAAAGATTGATGGTATTACAGGTGCAACGATAAGTTCAGATGCGGTTAAGAATGCAATAGTAAATGGATACAAAAATATTGGGGGTTCAAGATGAAGACATTCATAGATGGAATTATAAAGAATAACCCTGTTTTAGTCCTTGCAATAGGGCTTTGTCCTACACTTGCAGTCTCGACATCTGCCTATAATTCAATTGGTATGGGAATCGCAGTTATATTCATATTAACCTGTTCCAATCTTATTGTATCTGCGATGAAGAAGATTATCCCTGATAATTTGAGGATTCCAATCTTTATTATTATCATTTCAACATTTGTTACTATCGTTGATTATGTAATGAAGGGATATTTCCCTGCCCTTTCAAAGAATCTTGGTGTCTTTGTTCCATTGATTGTTGTTAATTGTATAATACTTGGAAGGGCAGAAGGGTTTGCTTATAGAAATTCAGTTTTAGATGCAATACTTGATGGTTTGGGAAGTGGTCTTGGTTTTACACTTATTATATTTCTTATAGGTTCAATAAGGGAGATACTTGGAGCAGGAACCTGGATGAGTATTCCAGGTGGATTCCGGGGATTTTATGTCCTTGGTAAGGGATTCCTAAATTATCCGGTTTTATTTATGATTCTACCACCCGGTGGATTCCTTGTTATAGCAATATTTATGGGTATACAAAGATTCTTCCAGATGAGGAGGGTAAAATGACTTTGTTCTTACTATTCCTTTCAGCATTCCTTGTTAATAACATAATATTAATGAAATTCCTTGGGCTTTGCCCATTCTTTGGTATTTCGACAAAACTTGATACCTCGATAGGAATGGGTTTATCCGTTATGTTTGTGATGGTTTTATCAACAATCATAACATGGGTTATTTATCATTTTGTCCTTGTTCCACTCAATCTTGTTTATTTAAGGACTGCAACATTCATACTTGTCATAGCAACATTGGTTCAGTTCCTTGAGATATATTTCAAGAAGTCAATACCTGTTTTATATTCAGCACTTGGAATTTTTCTTCCGTTAATCACAACAAACTGCACAATACTTGGTGTTGCATTCTTGAACATTGATTATGGACATAACATTATTCAGTGTATTATATATGCAATTGGTGTATCTTCGGGTTTTACACTTGCAATCATAATGATGGCATCCGTAAGGATGAGGCTTGAAACAGCACCGATACCTGAACCTTTAAAAGGCCTACCAATAGCATTTATAACAGCAAGCCTAATGGCACTTGCATTCCTTGGATTTAAAGGACTTTTAGGTTTGTAAGGTGATTTTATTATTATTTTCCCTTCCTGTTATTGTTGATACAATAAAAATAGACTCAACATATCTGAACTCAGATGCAGTTGTTCTCTTTGTGAAAAAAGAAGGTGAATATGTATCATCGGGTGCTTGCAGATTTAATACACACAGGGCAGTGTATCTGTTGAATGAAAGGGGTGTAAAAAAATATTCACAGGTAGAAGTTCCCTATACACCTTCTTACAATAAGGTTATATTCCATAAACTAACATTACATAAGAAAGATGGAAGGATTATTGATTATCCATTGGATGATGTAAAAGATATTATATTAAATGAAAGGGTGATATTCTGGGAGGAAAGTCAGAAGGTTTTTAATTTCAGTGATGCAGAACCTGGGGATGTTATTGAGTATTCTTATGAAGTTTATGGGATGCAGGTTTCATTGCTTACAAAAGATGAATTTAAGAAATATATTCCACCTATGAAAGATGAATTCTATTATGTTGAATTTTTCCAGGAAGATATTCCATTGTTAGATAAAAAATTTATTATTAAAGGCCCGAAAAATAAGGTTTTAAAATGGAAGGTATATAGGGGTGATTTGAAATTTAAGAAATACGAAGACAAAAATATGATAATATATGAATGGGAAGATAAAAATATAAAGAGTTTAGAAAATGAAGACAATTCTCTTCCCTTAGATGAGATTACAAAAAAACTTGTTGTTACTACAATTTCTTCCTGGAAGGATATTTCAAGGTGGATGTTCAATATAACTGAGCCAGTTTTAAAAACAGACGAAAATTTTAAAAAGAAAGTAAATGAATTAACAAATAGTTTAAATTCTGAAGAGGAAAAGATATACAGATTATTCAGATTTGTTGCTGATAGTATAAGGTATCTTGGAACTTCTATGGGAGAAGGTGAAGGTTATACACCGCATCCGGTAATTATGACATTAAAAGAAAGAGAAGGCGTATGTAAGGATAAGGCTGCTTTACTTGTTGCAATGTTAAGAGAGATTGGTTTAGAATCATACATCTGCATGAGTTCAGCTATGAGGAGGATAGAGGATATACCTGCAAATCAATTTGATCATGCAGTAACTTGTATAAGGAAAGATAATAACTATATATTCCTTGATCCAACATGGTCTGAGAATTCACGGGAACTATTTTCTAAATATGAACAGTTCCAGTCTATTCTTCCTGCAACACCTGAAGGTGAGACACTGATGATGACACCCATCTCAAAAGGTAAGAATTATATTATATACATAAAAGGTGATGTGAATATTGAAAAAGATGGATTTCTAAGAGGAAAGATAGAGATTTTATCAAATACTGAAATTGAAAAATATTTAAGGACATTTATGAGGAGGTATGAAAGAAAAATAGAAGAACAGAAAAGATACTTAAAAGAATATTTATTAACTTCAGATTTTTCTATTGATTCTTTCTTTATAAATAATCTTTATTCAGATGATAAACCCCTTGAAATAACAATTTATTTTACATCTGAAAATTACACATTTTTGAAGGATAATAAGATTATCTTTAAATCATTAGGATTAGGTTTTATATATAATTTTGAGTGGTTTCTGCCAAGGCTTTTATCAATCGTAGAGAGGAAAACACCTATATATTCAGTGTATTCAATTAAAGGTTTTGATATAGAATTTAGATACAATATTCCTAAAAAAATGGGTTTTGATTTTTTACCGCAGAATCAGATTATTTCAAACGAAATATTTTCTTTTGATTACATTTTTAAAGATGGGATAGAGAAGATTCATTATACATTTGATAAACCTGTTATATATCCGGAAGAGTTATTTGGAATAAAGGAAGACATTAAAGATTTTGAAAAAAAGATGAAACAATATTTTATTCTTGGAAAGGTGAGAAGATGATTCTTTTAGTTTTTTCAATCATATTTGCAGAAATATTTGACTCAATAAGTATATCACTCAGAAATGGTTTCATAGAAGAAATAAGATTTAGACAGGTTAAGATCTTTGAACCTGGCAGAATAGACTTTTATAAAAATTATTCAATCCCTATTGATGAAAGGATAGATTCTATTGATATTATTTTTGCAAGGACTATAACAGAAAAAGATACCATAAATGTTGGAAAAAAATCAATAAATAAAGTTATTTTTAATCGTCTGCCAAAAGATGGATACCCATATTTTCCATTTCTAAAAGAAGTTTTCATTACATTTCCAGGTGTTAAAAAGGATGCAATATTAGAATCAGAAGTAAGGATTATAAGAAAGACACCTTTTGTTAATAACATTGCTATTTTAAAGACATTATCGAAAAGCAGAAATGAAAAGAAAAAATTATTTTTAAGGATAGAGATTCCCGAGATGGAAATGAAGATAAAAAGGAATCTTACATTGATAAATATAGATTCTACACTTAAAGAAGGTAGGAAGATATATGAAATAAAGACAGATTCTTTTTATGATTATCCGGAAGAGAATTATTTACCACCTTATGGTGAAATTGTTCCTTATGTTTTATTCACAACTTTTAAATGGGATGAAATAAAGGAATATTTCATGAATATAGTTGAATCTTTTAAAGGATGTGAACAGGCTTTAACCCTTGAAGACATAATGAGATTCAAGATAGTAAGGCTAAATTTAGAAGATATTTCATATCAGCCAAGGAAGATAGAAGAAGTAATAAAATCAAAGGTTGCAACTCCATTCGAGCTCTCGTTGCTATTAAAATGTGTATATAAAGATGAAGGAGATTTTATCCTTATACCGCAGAAATATAAAGCAAATTTTTTAAGAAACAGTTTAGATGAATGGTTCTATATTTTTTATAACCCATTTAAAACAGAGATAGATAAAGATTTTCCATCAATACATTATTTCAATCATATTGTTTTTGAAAAAGATAATCATATAATAAATCCTGAAGAACCAATGTATGGCGGGAACATACCTTACTGGTCAAAGGATGTGGAAGGCTTGAAAATAAAAGAAGGAAAGACAGAATTTTTCAAATTAAAAGAATCAGAAGTCTTGGAGAATATCTTGAATGAAGATATGAATTTAGAAATTCAGGGAGAAGGTGAACTTTATGTAAGATTAATTTTGACTGCAAAGGGATTTTACGCATTTTCATTAAGATGTAGTTATTCACAATTAGACGAGAAGATGAGAATTGAATCACTGAAACAAGATATTATATCAGGTGAACTGGTAGATTTGAAATATGAAGATAAGGATGACTCAATTATTATTAAAGGTGAATATAAAATAAAGAATGGTGTTGTTGAACAAGATAATTTGATTTTTTTAGAAATGTTTATACCAACTTTTACTTATAATACATTGAACAACCAACTTTATGAATTATTCAGAAGAGATAAAAGGGAAAACCCTTTTAATCTAATTATGAAAAGAAAGGAATCATATAATATATCAATAAATATTCCAGAAGGTTTTAAACCATACATATATCCTGAGGTCTTTAAAAATAAAATAGATGGTCTCGTATTTAATGATATTGTAAAGATAGAAAAAGATAGGATATTATTCAAAGAAGAAATAATGGTAACTTCTCCGGTATTAGATGTTAAAACCGCAAACAGTGTTTTAAAATCAATGAAGAAAAACTTTTTTAAAAAGAAGAATATATTTGTTTTTAAAAAATTTAAATAGTTTCATTAATAAATTTTAAAATTTTTTATTCACCTTCCCAACCTGCTATCCTTGCAAGGAGCCACCAGAAAGCCTTTCCTTTCTGTAAGCAACTTTCATATGTTGTATGAGCTGCTTCATCACCATGGAAGTGTGGATGCTCAACAGGGACATTTGTTCCTTCGTAATTATAGGTTGCCTGTTCCCATGAAGAACCATTGTAATACCATGAATCAATATCACCAAAATCAAAACAGGGTAGACTATGGTCTTTACAGAACTGTCTTATCTTCTCATTCATAAGATGCCTGTTATAACCTTCATAATCTTCTGCCTGTGCATTACCAGTAAAGAATACAAACTGGACATCCGGGAATTCTGTTGCAAGTCTGTATATTGAATCAAGATATGCCTGAATTTCTTCTTCTTCATAATAATTCACCTGTGTGCACCAGCACCACATAGAAACATTTATTGAAGGATTGTGCGTTAGAACATTTCTTGTTTTATCCATACCTGATTTTGTTTCCCAGTATTCATCAGGTGTAATATAATCATCATCTTCCTGACCATCGAATATTTTTAAAACACCAGATGTTGTTGGAAGATGTGAATATCCAACATCAACTGCATATTTTGGATTTAAGACTGCAAGGCTTTCTATTCCAATAATTATTTGTGAACCATGTGATGTGTGTGCATAATGGACAACGAGATTTTTCTTAACGGAGTCAATCCAGTTATCAGGAATCTTTGATAAATCAGTGCATAGATGATTCATTATAGTTTCACCTGTAATTGTATCAGCAGGTCCATAATGTATTTTTTTACATCCATAATTAAAACCAACTAAAAACAACAAAAAGATAAAAAATTTTTTCATAAAACCTCCTTTTATTTATATTATTAATTTTTTAAACAAATGTCAACATAGAAAAATGGCCTGTGTGGACTTTTTTTAGTCATATAGTTGTTAATTTCGCGGAAAATTTGGTTTTTAGAATTGATTAAATATGAAAAAGAATTAGATACTTTAATAAAAAGGAGATATCCAAAAAAATGTATTAAATAAATAATAACTGATATAAAATAATTGTTTCTGTTTAGAAGAACCCTTTAACAAAAACATAATTAATAAATAGAATCTCAAATATCTTTAAATCCATTTTTAGTGATCAAATAAATCACATTTAATCACTGTCTTAACATTAATCTTAAACTCCTTTGCTACCTGTATTCATAATAATAAATCAAATTCTTCTTGTATATAATTTGCTATCGCTTCATAAGTCATCTCCCACTTCTTATTTTAGAGTTATTTAACTTAAAAAATTATTTTCTGCAAGTTCATAACCCCTATCTTCACTATCTTA
>CBFGJG010000066.1:0-7798 GCA_965649055.1 Caldifarciminota bacterium | reverse complement strand
TATACCACCTATAATAATTGATGAGATTTATGATAAAATTTTTAGACAAAACTTAAATGTTAATTATAATAAATTGTACCACCATGTCCCTGATCTTCCCGTTTTTATTTTTGCTTTGTTTTTAACATCAATGCTCGACATTTTCTTGAATTGAAAATGGATTCATATTCATAACTTTGTAGGGGCTTGATAATAAAAGATGAGATTCCCACGGCTTTCTTCGAAAGCCTCGGAATGACAAAAAAGGAATCGAAAGGCTCGGAATGACAAAGAAAAGGCATAAAAGGATGGGATTGCCACGTCGCTACGCGACTCGCAATGACGACAGAGAAGAAGAAAGGATGGGATTGCCACGCATTCCTGCGGAATGCTCGCAATGACAAATAAGAGGAATCGAAAGGCTCGCAATGACGAGTAAAGGGGAATCTAAAGGTTCGAAATGACTTTATTGATTTCTTCTGAATATTCTTTCCAAGAATCCTTTTGGTTTTGTTAGTTCTTTTATTCTTCCTGTTGCTTCCCTTGCTGCTTCTTCACCTTTTTTTATTAGTTCGTCTATCCTTGAAAAGTCTGTCCAGTGGAAATCTTTTAAGTCGATATCAATTATTAAATTTGCTTCCTTTAATGTTGTCCTGAAAAGCTTGAACTTTGCTATCTCATCAGCCCTTAATATCACTTCAAGTGCTGTTTTCGGTGGATTCAGTTCTTTTAATTTTCCACCAACTATTACCCCTATGACCTTATTTGATCCCATTTTTTTTACAGCTTCTATGGGAACATTAGCAGTCACACCACCATCAACAAGCATGTAGTTTTCATAATTAACAGGTGGGAATACTCCTGGTATTGCTGCAGAAGCCATTGCAGTCTTCCATAATGGTCCTTTGAAAAATATCACATCATCACCTGTTATAAGGTCAAGGGCAACACAGGAAAAAGGTATCTTTGTATCCCTTATATCGTAATCACCAAATATCTCTTTAAAGACTTTTTCCGTAAGTTCTTTTTTAATAATAGATTCCTTCATAAGTGATTCTGCAAGTGTTATTCCGTCCTTGAATCTTGATTTTATCCTGCCAAACCATCCACCTTCATTCTTTGTGAATTTATCAAGTTTTAGATTTGTAAATGCTTCTGAAAAAACAAGTTCCCTTGCTCTTTTTATCAGATATTCCACATCTGGATTCAATGCATATATTCCACCAACTATTGCACCAATACTTGTTCCTGAAATCATATCTATATTTATACCTTCTTCAACCAAAACTTTTATAACACCTATATGGGCAAGACCTTTTGCAGAACCACCACCAAGTGCAAGGCCTAAAACAGGTCTTTTTTTTAACATCAGTGCCCCTTATGTCTTATCTCTTCTATTTTATTGTTCATTTCGCATTTTTCCCACTCGAATTCCAAAGTTGAATAAAAGATATTGTGATTCTTAAGTATCTCTTTTATCTCTGTCTTCATTTTTTCTATCTCTTTTATATCTTTAATATCGGTAAAAATATGTGCATCAAATATGCTTATGTTTGAACATAATGCCCACAGATGAACATTGTGAATATCAACCACACCTTTTATCTTTCTTATGTCTTTTATTATATCATCTACACTTATTCCGGTTGGTGTGAACTGTAGTATAATAGAAATACCTTCTTTGATTAGGAAAGAAGATGAGATTAAAAGGAATAAAGATATACCGATACCAATAATAGGGTCAATAATTCTTATACCGGTTAAAATTATAATTATAGAACCTGTAACAACGCCTATTGAAGAGAATAAATCACCTAAGACATGTAAAAATGCACTCCTTATATTTAAATCGTGTGAACCATGTAATTTGAAAAAAACAATTATATTCACAATAAGACCGATTGTTCCAACTATTATCATTGTGTTTGCCTGAATCTCTGTTTTATTTATAATCCTTATTATACCTTCTTTAATCATAAATCCACTATATATGAAGAGTAAAGAGCCATTAATGATTGCAGATAGAACTTCAATCCTGTGGAATCCAAAAGTCCTTTTCTCGTGTGGTGGCCTTTTGGCAAGCCTTATCGCAACATAGGTTATTATCAGACTGAAAGAATCCCTTGCCATATGACCTGCATCTGAAAGCAGTGATAATGATTTAGAGAATAAACCACCAATAACTTCAACAAAGATAAAAATTGTTGTGATTATAATGGAAAATCTTAATGCACTTTCATAGTCTTTCTTTTTATTGATTTTTCACCCCCTGATTCAATTTAATTCTTCTTAAAAGCAGTGAGAATGAGATTACACTGAAGGAACTTAAAGCCATTGCAAATCCTGACATTTCCGGTCTTAATGTAATATTGAATCTTTCATAAAATAATCCTGCTGCAACAGGTATTAAAATGAGATTATAAAAAAATGCCCAGAACAGATTCTGTTTAATTTTTTTCATAACTGCCTTTGAAAGTATTATTGAATTTAAAACATCAATTAATCTGTTCTTCACAAGGACAATATCACCTGTTTCAATTGCAACATCTGTTCCACTTCCGATTGCTATTCCTATGTCTGAAACAGCAAGTGCGGGTGCATCATTTATCCCATCTCCTACAAATCCAACTATTTCACCTTTTTTCTGGAATTCCTGTATTATGTTTGATTTATCCTGTGGTAGGACATTTCCATAATAGAAGTCAATACCAAGTTCTTTACTTATACTTTCTGTTGTCTTTTCTTTATCACCTGAAATTATCCCTGTCTTTATATTCATTTTTTTTATTTCATTTATTGTGTATTTTGCATCTTCTTTAACCCTGTCTGAAAGAACAAGAAATCCATTAAATTTATCCTGGACTGAAAGTATAACAACCACTTTTCCTTCATCTGTTTTTTCTTTTATTTTATCCTTAAATTGAACAGGGATTATGTTTCTTTTGATAAACAAATTTTCATTCCCGATAAGTATCTCCTTACCATCTAATATACCGGAAATCCCTGAACCTTCAATTAATTTCACATTCTGAAAATCATAAAAATCACCCTTTCCATAGTAATTTAATATTGATTCTGATATGGGATGGGAGAAGTATCTTTCAAGGCTTGAGATGATTTTTAAGAATTCTTCATTATCTAAATCAAATGGCTGGATTTCATCAATTTTGAATGTTCCTTCTGTTAGAGTCCCTGTTTTATCAAGTAGGATTGTTTTAAGCTTCTCTGATTTTTCAAAGACTTCACCATTTTTTATAAGAATTCCATTTTCAGCACCTTTACCTATTCCGACAGTTACAGCAGTTGGGATAGCAAGACCAAGTGCACAAGGGCAGGCAATCACTATTACTGAAATAAACCTTGATAATGCGAATTGCAGGGAAGAATCTTTAATAAAAAACCAGTAGATAAAGGTAAGAATTGATATGGATAGGATTACAGGGATAAAATACCGGACAATCTTATCTGAAATGTTTTGAATCTTTGGTCTTCGCATCTCACCTTCTTCTATGAGCCTTATTATCTGACTTAAAAAAGTATTTTCACCTGTCTTTTCAACCTTTATCTTTATCGGATTTGTGAGGTTTATAGTCCCGCCAATAACTCTGGAATCTTTTCTTTTATAAACAGGTATGCTTTCACCTGTAATCATTGACTCATTAACAAATGTCTCTCCTTCAATAATCTCACCATCAAGCGGGATTGAAGAACCTGTTTTTACAAGTAATATATCATTGACATTTATATCCTTGATCTCTGTCTCAACCTCTTTACCATCTTTAATCAGAATTACATTTTCAGGTATGAGGTTCATAAGTTTTTTTATCGAACTAACTGCCTTTCTTTTCGCCTTTCCTTCAAGATATCTTCCAAGGTTTAGAAAAGTTGCAAGGAATATAGACGATTCAAAGAACATCGCTTCTTTTATAATATTAAATAAGCTTAGAATTCCGGCAATGTAAGAGAATGAAATTCCTATAGTATACATCAATGTCATTGTTAGTTTTCTTTTCATTAAATTCTTTATCCCATCAGTGAATACAGGAAGAGCAAGGATTATGAAAGCAGGGATAGAAATAATGAAACTTATTATATGCTTATAATGATTAAAAGGAATAAACATTATTATCATTAGGATTGAGCCTGTTATAAAACCAAGTATTATTTTCCAGAAACTTTCTTTTTTCTCTTCTTTTTCTTCTTTTTCTATGAACTTGTAACCAACTTTCTCAACTGCTTTTTTTACATCATTTATATTGAATTTTTCAGGGTCATACAATATATACGCCTTTTCGGTATTCAGATTAACATCAACATCTATAACACCTTTTACATCACTTATTACATTTTTTACTGTATAAACACAACCTGCACACATCATACCACCTATTTTCACTGATATTTTCTTTTTTTCTTCCATATTTTTAATATAACCTCCTAAAAAATATTGTCAAAAATTTTTATTGACATATTTGGCTAAAAATATATATTTATTATGTATGGAGGGCCCGTAGCTCAGTCGGTTAGAGCGGCTGACTCATAATCAGCAGGTCGTGGGTTCGATCCCTACCGGGCCCATTTATGATATATTATTTTAAACATTTTCGGGCGAATAGCTCAGATGGTTAGAGCGCCGGTCTCACATACCGGAGGGCAGAGGTTCAATTCCTCTTTCGCCCAGTATCCAGTATGGAGGATAAATGTCAATTAAAGATAAATTACTTATACTTCTTGAATTACATAATGTAGACCAGGAAATATTGAGGCTTGAAGGTTTAAAGAATAAAAATCCTGAAATAATTAAAAAGATTGAGCAAGAGATTGATGAAAAGAAAATGGAACTTGATGAGGAGAAGAAGAAACTTGATGTTGCAAATGCGCAGAGATTGAAGACAGAGAAAATGGTTGAAGAAAAAAAGATAGAGATAGAAAATCTTAAAAAGAGGCAATACGAGATGAAAACTAATGAGGAATTCAGGATGGTTCAGAAAAATATTCAGGAAGCAGAAAAACTTATTCAGGAATACGAGGATAGGTTATTAAATTATATGGTTGAGAGGGAGAAGGAAGAGAAGGAGTATAAGGAAAAAGAAAAACAATTCAATGAATTTAAAAAGATAAAAGAAGAAGAGATTTCGAAACTAAAAAAAGAGATTGAGGAGGCACAGGAAAAAATAATTATAAAAAAAGATGAAAGGAAAAGGATTCAGGCAAGGATTTCTGACCAGAGCCTGTATTCGAAATATGAGAGGATAAGGAAGGTGAGGGGTGGAATTGGTGTTTCTGTGATAGAAAAATCTATATGCACAGGATGTTTTGCAACAATTCCACCGCAGATTTTTGCAGAGGTAAGAAAATGTGAAAAGGTATTCACATGTGACAATTGCGGCAGAATATTAATCTTTAAAGATTTGCAGTAAGGAGGGATTATGAAAAGGCTGTATCGTGTTAGCGAAGGAAAAATCATTGCAGGTGTTTGCACAGGTTTTGCTGAATACTTTAATGTTGATGTTACACTTATAAGGTTACTGTTTATTGCATTTGCATTCCTTGAAGGTTTAGGTATACTCGTATACCTGATTTCATGGATAATTATGCCTGTAAAAAAGGTTGGTGAAGAAAAGACTGAAGAGAAAAAGGAACAAATAGAAACACCGGAAAATGAAAATAAGGTAAAAACGAATATGATTGTTGGAATGATATTTGTATTCCTTGGTATATTGATTCTTATTAATTACTATTTTGAGATTTTTAAATTTGTAAAGTTCTGGCCAATACTTTTAATATTGATTGGTATTTTCTTTATAATTAAAGGAGGTAGAAATGAGAAGAGATAAATTGATATCCGGTTTTTTGTTATTATTATTGGGGGTTATTTTCCTTCTTATAAATATTAATGTTTTACAATGGAGCGACTTGAAAAGTCTATGGAGATTATGGCCTTTGGTACTTATTCTAATTGGTGTTGATATAATGTTCAAGGATAAGGAACTTTTAAGGGATATACTTATTGCAGTCCTTGTTTTCGGGACGCTCTTAATATGGATGATATTCAAGGTTGTTAAAACATCAGAATTAAGGTCCGAGATATTGAATTCTTCTTTTCAGGAATATGCAGTTGAGGAAGATGAGATATTTTTCGATGCAGAACTTTTTGGTGATGTGACTATTTATCCAACAGACCAGAAAAGTATTTTTGTAAAGACCGAATTACCCCAAAAAATTGAGAAGCAGATGCGGATAGGTAAGGATAAAAACAGATATTATTTGAAATTGCCTGAAATCAAGAGTTTAAGATATTTTAATAAGGATTCTATGAGGATTGAAATAGGTCTGCCAGTTAGGACTAAATTAAATCTGAAGTTTTCCGGTGGTGCGATTAAAGGGAATTTTAATTTCGGTGATCTGATGATCAGGAAACTTGAAATCTCATTTGGTGCGGGTGCTATCAATCTTGATTTTCCTGTTGCTAATGGTATATTTATGGAGGAGTTTAAAATATCTTCTGGCGCATCGGTTCTTTATATTGATAAGATTGGGAAACGCAAATTTTGATAAATGTGAGATTTCAACAGGTGCATCTTCAATTGATGTTGACCTTGGTGGAAAATGGCGTAAGAATGCACTTCTTGAAATAAACTGTGCGGTAACAAATGTTCATCTGAAATTTCCAAAGAATACTGAGTTTACTATAGAAACTGAAGGAATTTTAAATCCTGGTCTTAAAGAAAAACTTTCAAAGAACCCACAGTTTAAAATATTATTAAAAGGGGCTTTAAATAATATTAATTATACTGAATACGAATAATTAGAATATCTTTCCTGGATTTAAAATATTGTTAGGGTCAAAGATTGATTTAATCTTTCTCATATAGTTTATCTCTAATTCACTCCTTGAATATACAAGAAACTCTTTTTTAGTTAATCCAATCCCGTGTTCACCGCTTATTTTTCCACCAAAGTTTTTAACACCTGTAAATAAACTATGGATTATCTTTTTAATATTTACATCTTCTTTCTCTATTATGTCTACGTGTATATTACCATCACCAATATGACCAAATGTGAAAATTTTTGTTTTATTTTCATACGCTAAATGCTTTACAAAATTTATAAATTCAGGAATACTTGAAACAGGAATAACAATATCTTCAGGGATAATGAGACCGAATTTATCAAGTTTTTCAGCGATATTCCTTCTGAAATCAAGGACTTTTTCTTTTAATGTTTCTTCTTCTGCAACAAGTATCTCTTTTGCATTCTCACAGATATTTGATATTCTTTCATAAAATTTTTCTATCTTGCTTCTTTCATTATCTGAGAATATTATAATTAGTATAGAACCTTCTGGAATCTGAATATCCTTGCTGTACTCTTTTAAAACTTCTGCTGTTTCAGAATCTATAAATTCTATCGCTTCTGGTATCATTCCACATTTAATTATTTCTATTGTTTTTTCTGTTGAGGCATCTTCAGGCTCAAACTTTTTAAGCTCTTTTATTTGTAAAGGCAAGGATACTAGTCCAGTTTTGGAATGAATAGAATTATGGAGGAATATGCCTCCCAACCCCCCAATAAAATTTTCATACCCAGGCAATGAAAGGTCGTAAACGAAACCATTGGTTGGTTTAACTTCTCTAACTTCCTTTATCCTCAAGAAAGAAATTTTTGATTTAGCTATTTTTTCCATTAGAGGGTCTCTAAATTTTCTGGCCATCAAAATAACATTTCGCCTTGTACATCTCTTTTTATTTTTAAGCCTTACTGTTTTCTTCCATTTTTCTGGAATCGGTATAAGCTCTTTGAGGGAAGGGGCTTT
>CBFGJG010000065.1:0-8416 GCA_965649055.1 Caldifarciminota bacterium | reverse complement strand
ATCTTTTTTTCTATTTTTACCTTTGCCCCTCTTATAGCAAGAGCCCTTCTTTGAGTCTCGTTTGATGCCTTCTGATAAGGGAAGAATGTTTCATAAATTAGCATATTCTCTTCTATTTTAAAACCATTATCTTCTATTATCTTTATAATATTTTCAGATAAACCAGCCTCTATTATTTCAATTTCCTGTATAATGAATCTACCTCTTTTAAAAAATCCTCCACCAGCATACAATAAAATTTCAATGTTCCCATCCTTTTTAAACTTTAAACCTTTACCTTGGTATAAATTTAGGAACTCAGGTCTTGATGATGACCAGTTATCCTTTTCTGTCCCTTCCCATAAATAGAATGATGAATCGTTACCTGCTAATAAAGGCGGAATAACTATTGATTTTGTATCCCCGTAATTTTTTATGTATATCCCTATTGTTGAACCTGTCAGATTTTTCATTTTCATATTTATTTTTATACTCATAGTTCCCTTACTCAATGGAATTTCATAAAGGACATACCCACCTTTTAACCCACCGGTTAGATAGATTTTATCACCTTTCAGGAGTACTCCCTTGGCTTCCTTATAATCTCCAAGTCTTAATAAAAACGAGATAAATAAAATAAACATAATCTCCTCCATTTTTATTAATTTAATCAAATTTATATAAATGTCAACAAAACAAAAAGCCGGGGCGGGGACAACCCCGGCTTATATATAAAAAGGATAGGAGGTGTTTATGCATAAATAAAGACTAATAATATAAAAAAATTGTTCCAAAAATTTAAAAAAAATCTTGACTATTTTATTTGTTTATTTAATATTGCCATATGAACATAACAGAAATAATAAAGAAAGAAAATATAGAATTTATTGATGTAAAATATGTTGATATAAATGGAAGGTTAAGACATATAAATTTTCCAGTTGAAAAATTTGAATATTTTCAGAAAAAAGGTGTAGGTATAGATGGGTCAAGTATCCCTGGATTTGCTTCGAGTAAATTCAGTGATATGAGGATATTCCCTGATACCTCAAGAACATTTATAGACCCGTATTCAAAATATAGGACATTATCAATGTTTGGTGAGATCCATCTTTGTGTTGAAGATAAACCTTTTCTCGATGATCCAAGAAATATCCTGAAAAGGACCCATGAACTTTTAAAGAAAGAGTTGAAGATAGATAATATATATATATTGCCAGAGCTCGAATTTTACATATTCAAAAATTTTGAATGTGTCAATGAGACATTAATATCTATGTTTAAATTAGATGCTGATTTTGAAAATCGAAAATTAAAGGCATACCATATTGATGCACCATTTGATGTCTATAACTTCTTTAGACAGGATGTATCTAAGATACTGAAAGATATGGGTATTAACGTCAAATACCTCCATCATGAAGGTGGATTATTGCAACAGGAAATTGAACTTGAGTATATACATCCACTTATAGCAGCAGAGAATATTATACTGACAAAATATGTTTTGCAAAATGAAGCAAATAAAAATGGTATAAAAGTAACATTTATGCCAAAACCTTTGAATAATGAACCTGGCAACGGATTACATCTTCATATATTATTGACAAAAAATGGAGCATCGATGTTCTATGGAAATGAAAAAAATGCCTTCTCAAAATTTGGTCTCTATTTTATCGGTGGTATCCTAAAACATGCAAAGGCATTAACTGCATTCACAAATCCTTCATCAAATTCTTATAAAAGGCTATTCACAGGTTTTGAAGCACCTAAAAAAATCGTTTATTCTGTTGCAAACAGGTCCGCTGTTTTAAGGATACCCGGATATGAAAAAGGAACTAATATAGACATAGAATATAGGCCACCAGATGCAACCATGAATCCATTTCTGACGATCTCTGCTATTTTACTTGCGGGTCTGGATGGAGTCAGGAAAAAAATAGAGCCAGGTGAACCTGTCTATGGTGAAATAGATAATATAGAAAAAATTGATGAATTACCTTCATCCGTAAAAGATTCTCTTTTCGAACTTCAAAAAGATATGGAATTTCTTACAAAAAACAATATATTCTCCGAAGAATTTATCGATAGATACATATCAATAAAGGAAAATGAAAGAAAAGAAGTTGAATTAATCCCAACATCAGTTGAAATTGAAAAATACTTCTATTGTTAAAATAAAAAAATATCTTTTTTTAATCTTGTTCTTTATTTTGGGTTCAACTCTTGGATTTAATATCTGGCTAATAAGCAGTCTTCCAGAAGTAAGATTCCTAAAGAATTATCAGCTTATGTCTACTTCAAAGGTTTACGACAGGAATGGCAACTTTGTAGGTGATATTTTCCTAACAAGAAGAATACCCGTGAGCATAGATACAGTCCCAGAAAATATAAAGAATGGATTTATCGCAATTGAAGACAAATTGTTTTATAAACATCATGGTTTTAATTTTAAAAGGTTAATAAAGGTCATTATAATAGACTTTATAAGAAGGGAGAAAGCGCAGGGTGCAAGCACCATAACTATGCAACTTGCAAGAAATCTCTTATTATTTCAGGAAAAAAGCTTTATAAGAAAGATTGCCGAAATTTACCTTTCAATAAAGCTTGAAAGATTTTTAACAAAAGATGAGATTTTTGAAATATATTTAAACTATATTTATTTTGGTTACGGAAACTATGGTATAGGTGCAGCTTCTAAATATTATTTTAACAAAAGTCTGAATGAATTAACCCTACTTGAATCTGCATCACTTATATCAATGGTAAAAAGCCCTGGTCTTTATTCAATATATGATAACTATGAGAATTGTCTAAAAAGAAGCAGACTTATACTTAGGGAAATGTTAAAAGAAGGTTTTATAGATTCTTCTCAATTTAATCAAGCCATAAATGACTCTTTAAAACCGGTAAAACAAGAAGATAGAAAATCTGTTGGACCATACTATTTTGAAACCATCAAAAGAATCCTATCCGGTATTCTTGGAAGTGTATATTTTAATATAGGTGGTTATGAAATTTATACAGGAATGGATTTAGACCTTCAAAAAATTGCTGATTCAGTAACAGGCATTTCAATTGAAAATATAGAAAGAAAATATGGATTAAGAAAAAAATCAGAGTTTGGTAAATTACCTTCCTCAGATGTAACACCTTATCTCCAATTTTCTTTCATTGCTATTGAGCCAAAAACTGGTGATGTTCTATGTATTGTAGGAGGTAGGGATATCAAGGAAAGTTCCTTGAATAGGGCAACACAGACTAAAAGACAGGTTGGTTCTACTTTCAAGATATTCCTTTATACTGCTGCAATTGATAATGGATACAACCCCTCTGATTTCATCCTTGACCTACCTGTTATTGAATTTATTAATGATAAAGTTTATACACCAAACAATTTTGATTCTACATTTCTTGGCAAGATAACTTTAAGAAAGGCACTTTATCTTTCAAGAAATAATGCAGCGATAAGACTCACCAAGGAAGTTGGACCATTCACTGTGATGGACTATGCTCATAATCTTGGAATAAAAAGTGATGTTGAACCTGTGCTTTCTATTGCTCTTGGGCCTTCGTCTGTTTCCCTTCTTGAAATGGTTAATGCTACATCAACAATTGCAAATTATGGCGAATGGGTTGAACCTGTATTTGTAAAAAAGATTGTTGATAGGAACGGAAATGTTATTTATGAATGTAATCCACAGAGAGAAAATGTCCTATCTCCACAAACTGCATATGTAATGATAGATATGTTAAAATCAGTGTTTGATAGAGGAACTGCTTATTCTGCAAGAGAAATGGGATTTAAAAGGATCGCTGCCGGAAAAACCGGAACTACAAATGATTTTACAGACGCATGGTTTGTTGGCTTTACTCCTGATTTAGTTGCCGGTGTATGGGTAGGATATGATATTCCAAAGACTATTAGATTAGGTGCATCAGGTGCAGGTGCCGCTTTACCAATATGGGTAGATTTTATGAAGGCAGTTTATGATACATTAAGTTCAAATTATTTTGTTAAGAATGCAAAAGAAGATTTTTATGTTCCAGACGGAATAGTCTCCTTGAAAATATGTGCAGAGACAGGTCTTCTCGCTACACCGAACTGTCCTAAAATAGTTGAAGAAATATTCAAGATATCAAACAAACCTGATGATTATTGCGACCTTCATAAAGGTAAAAAGAATATAAAAAACTTTGAGAATATCGATAAAATAGGTTTTTAGGAGGTTTTATGAAATTTATGACTTTTTTATTTGGTCTGATAATAATTTTGGGGTCTTTATTATTTGCTTATTTTTACTTCTATAAATACGAAAAGGTAATGGTAAAATTGGAAGAGCTTAGCACAGAAAATAATGTTCTCTTGAGTGAACTCGAAAAAATGAAGAAACTTATCCCAAAGGAAGAAGACAAAAATATTAAAAACATTGGATTAAAGGATGAGATAAAAAAAATAATTGAAGATATCGATGTTACTGAAGAAAAGAACAAGGTTCAAATAATAATGCCGACCACAAAATTGTTTTCTCCAGGTAGTGCAGATGTAACGGAAGAAGGTAAATTGATACTGGAAAGGGTTGGAAAGATTCTGAAGAGAACAAATTACAAAACACTTATAATCGAAGGACATACGGATAATTCACAGATAACGGGCTCATCAAAAACAAAATATCCATCGAACTGGGAATTATCAGCAGCAAGGGCAATAAATGTTCTAAAATTTTTTTCTTCAGAAGTAGGAATAGACCAGAGCAGATGCTATATTTCTGCATTTTCAGAATTTAGACCGGTTGCAGATAATAAAACAGCGGAAGGAAGGGCTAAAAATAGGCGTATTGTTATAAGCATTATATTTGAATGAGATGCATAGCACTCTATTCCGGTGGTCTCGATAGTATTCTATCAATAAAAATTATTGAATCACAGGGAATTGAAGTAATACCTGTTTGTTTCGAAAGTTATTTTTTTACTTCCAAAAAGGCTATAGAAATAGGAAGATATAATTCTATTAATCCAATTATTATGGATATCTCTGATAAACATTTATCTATTGTAAAAAAACCAGTGGTAGGATACGGAAGATTTCTAAATCCATGTATTGATTGCCATGCGTTAATGATAAAAGAGGGATTTGAGGTTATGAAAAAATACAATGCCCTTTTCATTATTACCGGTGAAGTCCTTAATGAAAGACCATTCTCCCAAACAACCGAAGGTTTATCCAAGGTAGATAGATTAACAGGGCTTGGTGATATAACATTAAGACCTTTATCTGCTAAACTTCTCAAGGAAACAAAACCTGAAAGGGAAAATTGGGTGAACAGGAATAATCTGTTTGATATCCATGGGAGGACAAGGAAATTACAGATAGAACTTGCCAACAAATTTAATATAAAAATCTTTGAACAACCAGCAGGAGGTTGCAGACTTACAGATGAAAACTTTTGTAAAAGAATTCGACCATTTATCAACGAAATAAAAGGTGAAGATATAAAACTTTTCTATATAGGCAGACATTTTCTCTACAATGGCTCCCATATCATTATAGGAAGAAATAAACAGGAAAATGAATCTTTGGAATCTTCAGGATACTTAAATTTTTATTTATCTGAAATACCCGGACCTACCGGAATATTCAGAATATTAAAAGATGATTCCCATAGAGATTTTGCATCAGAATTGATTCTAAGATATGCAGGTGTAAAAAATGGTATTGTTATATTCAGTGATGGTAAAATAATAAATAAAATTATAAAGAATAATAAAGATTATGAAAAATACTTAATAAAGTGAAGGGGCTTTTGCCCCTTCACCTATTACTTGAGAGATATCTCTATCTCTTTTGGTTTCTCTTTCTCTGTCTTTGGAAGAGTTATTGAAAGAATCCCGTTTTCGTATGTTGCTTTTATCTTTGACTGGTCTACTTCGACAGGAATTGTAATCACCCTCTGGAACTTACCGTAACTTCTTTCAATCCTGTGATAGGTTTCATCTTTCTTTTCCTTCTCAAATTTCCTCTCACCAGTCACTATGAGTTGGTTACCCCTTAAGGTAACCTTAATATCATCCTTCTTCACCCCGGGAACTTCAATATTAACAACAATGCTTTCAGCATCTTCTTTCATATCAAGCATCGGAAACCACTCTTCATCAATCTTTTCAGGACGCATAAAATATTCTTTAAAAATCCTGTCGAACTCGTCCCTCAAAGATAAAAGCTCCTTAAACGGGTCCCATCTTGCTAAATCTTTAACCATACACATCACCTCCTTTTCTAATAATCTTTACACAATTACCATATACAATATATAAATTTTTTTATTTTTGTCAAGGGGTAAAAGGTAAAAAATGTTGATTTTTTTTATTTTTTGTTATAATAATTCATATGGATAAAACACTTTATGAGTTTCAAAGATATATAAATACAGATTTCACATGTCTCGTATTAACCGGTGATGAATATGCAATTGATGAAGCTTTATTCTTGTTAAAAAATAACTATAAGGGTTGGGATTCAGAATCATTCTTTTTAGGAGAAGAGGAAAGGATTATATCAAGTATAGTATCTTCTGGAATATTTGATAAAAAAAAACTAATATTTATTTACTATCCTGAAAAATTTAATCAGACAATAAAAAAAGAGATTATAAATGGTATAAAGAAAATTATTGGAAAGAATAAAAAAATAATCATTATAACTGAAAAAGAAGGTGCTTTAAATCTTCCTAATTGTAAAACTTTTAAATTCTATCCTGTCTATGAATCAGAGGTTTCAAAATGGATTAAAGAATTTGTAGAAAAGAATAATTGCAGGATAACAGAAGAAGCAATATCTATGATTAAGCTTCTTTTTGGTAACAATAGAAAGGAAATTTCTAATTTTCTTAAACCAATCTTAAACCCCGAAAAAATTATCGAACCAAAAGACCTTTTTAAATTTAATGTTGTAAGAGAGAATGCTGTCTTTGAATCTATAGAATATTTTTTTAGAAAAGATATCAAAGAAACATTTGAGTATTTTATCATATCTGAATCTGAAAACAAATATTATGCACTGTTATTAAGAGAGATAAACAATCTTATTGATTTAAAATTAAAGAAAAATATTGACAAATTTCAAAATTCATTTATAATGAAAAAAATTTTAAAGAGATTGGAGAATTGGGAATTGAAGGATTTAATAGTGTTATTTAAAAATGTTATTGAACTTGAAAGTAAAATAAAACTGGGATACAATCCCTTTGAAACTACATTATTAAATATTTTTAAACTTTTAAAAGGGGGAAAATATGGGTATTGATGATGAAATAATAAGATTGAAAAATGAGAGGGAAGAAATACTGAAAAAAATTGCCCTCATTGAAGAGAGAAAGGGAACCGTAAGAGAGAGCGTTTATGAGAAAGTAAAAGGTGATTATATCACAAAATTAAATCAGATTGATAATGCTTTGAGGGCTCAGTCAGGTGTTATATCAGAGAAATTACAAACAATCGATGATGAAATAGATAATCTCCGTTCACAGAAAGAATCACTTGAGGAACAACTCGAAGAGCTTGACTTGAGACATTCAATTGGGGAATATACTGATGAACAATACGAATCAATGGCACAGGAATTGAAATCTCGTATAAATCAGATTGATGAAAAGACCGAACTTCTCCATAACGAGAAAATGACATATGCTGAACTCGTTAGTGAGTCTATTCAAAAGGAAAAACCTAAGAGAAGGCAAAAAGAAAAAGAAGATGAAATAGTCCTCCCAGAAGTTCCAAAAGAGGAAAAATTAACCGAAGAACTATTTGAAGCAACCGAAACGAGCGCAGAAAAAGCCGGAGTTGTGGAAAGTTCTCAAGAATCAGTAAAACCAGAAGTTGAAGATGATTGGCTTTCAGGACTTGAAAAAGAACTTGGGATTGGAGAAGAAAAGGAAGAATCAACCTATATTGAATGTCCGAAGTGTAAATTCAAAAACAAGCCTGATGCATGGTATTGCGAAAATTGCGGGGCTGAATTACAGAAATAACTCTTTTGTCCTGATTAATTTTTCCAAAATCCATCTTGAATCATATCTAAATCTCAAATATAAAGATCTTGAGAACTTAATCAAAATTCTTAAATTAAATGGAGGTTTTTATGTTTATATTCATTTTGGCTATTTTAATCATAAGTGAATTGAATTGGGCTGAAACAATTGGAGAAGCAGGTTCTGAAATAGCTAATGATATAATACAGACAGACGATTGTTGATTTCTTATAGCAGGTAATACAAATAGTTTTGGTTCAGGGGACCTAGATATAATACTAATAAAGATTGGTCCGGATGGAAATCTAAAATGGGCAAATGTTTATGGTGGAAAAGAAAGTGATTATCCAGCCTTTTTAAAAAAGACAATGGATGGTGGTATTATCTTATTGTGTAGAACAAATAGTTTT
>CBFGJG010000064.1:0-9574 GCA_965649055.1 Caldifarciminota bacterium | reverse complement strand
TTAAATGAAATTGTCAAAAAGATAATAAAAAATAAATATAGAGTTACTCTTCTGGGAATTGGTCCAATGTCAGAATTAGTAATAAAAGCAGCAATAGAAGTTGCAACTGAAGATAATTTTCCTTTAATGTTAATTGCCAGTAGAAATCAGGTTGATACAGAGGAGTTTGGGGGAGGATATGTAGAAGGGTGGACACAGGAGAAATTTGTTAAAGTAATTGAAAAAGAAAAAGAAAAACTAAAAACTTCTATTCCTATCTTTATCTGTAGAGACCACGGTGGACCTTGGCAGAGAGATGAAGAATTTAAAAATAAAATTAAAGAAAAAGAAGCTGAAAAAAGAGCAAAATTTTCTTATCTAAAAGATATTCTTGCGGGATTTAATGTCTTACATATTGACCCAACAAAAGACCCCAATTTTGCAGGAATTTTATCAAAAGAATTGATAATCAAAAGAATTATAAAAATAATAGAATATATTGAAAAACAAAGAAAGAAATATAAAATTCCTCAGATAAGTTATGAAGTTGGAACTGAAGAAATAACTGGAGCAGTATCTGATAAAGAAGAATTTGAAAAATTTATAGTATTACTTTTCCAGGAATTAAAAAAGAGAAATCTTCCGTCTCCCTGTTTTATAGTAGGACAGACAGGAACAAAAGTTATGATGAGGAAAAATATCGGAAAATTTAACAAAACCCAGGCAAAGAAATTATCACAGCTTGCTCTAAAATATAATCTTGCTCTCAAAGAACACAATGCTGATTATTTAAATACAAATATTTTGAAGATACATCCACAACTTGGAATAATTGGAGCTAATGTAGCTCCTGAATTTGCTGTAAAAGAAACAGAAACACTTTTAAAATTGGCAAAGATTGAAGAAAATCTTTTAAAAGATAAAAAAGAATATTCAAATTTTTATTCTTTAATTCAAGAAAAATCTTATGAAAGTAATCGCTGGAAGAAATGGATATATCCAGAAGAAAATTGGACTACTGAAAAAATTCTTAAAGATAAAAATAAACTAATAGAAATAACAAAAATTTGTGGCCACTATGTATTTGCTGATAAAGAAATAAAAAAAGCAAGGAAAAAATTGTATAAAAATCTGGAATATTACAAAATTTTTGTAAATCCTGAAAGAAAAATTTTGGAAGAAATAAAGAAAAGTATTAGAAAATATGTTTATTGTTTCAATTTAAAAGATTTTAATAAGATTATTTTGAAAAAGTGAGAAAAAATGGGTATTTTTAGAAAATAAGAGATTTTGGGAGATTTTTGCTAATATTTGCCAATGAAAAATTTATCCCTGGTTATATCAGGAAATTAGAGAATATGACTATTTCAATTTTGCAAAATTTTGGGTATAATAGAGTTTGAGAGATGAAAAGAGAAAAAAGTTTAGTAAAGGAAAATAAAATAGTCTATATCTGTGATAAGGTAATTGAATATGGAATTTATTTCCTTGTATTTTTTGTGCCACTTATAGTTTTCCAATTTATGGATGATGGATATCATTTAAGTAAAATAATTTTTTTAAGGTTTATATCAAGCGTAACTATCTTTGCTTGGGGTTTTAAAATTCTTTTAAAAAAGAAATTTAATTTTAATATAATACCATTAGGAGTACCAATATTAGCTTTTATGTTAGCAAATTTTATATCATCTATAAATTCAGTGAGCCGTTGGACTAGCCTAAATGGAAATTATCGTGAATACCAAGGATTGTATTCACTCTTGACCTATGTCTTTATATATTTTTTAATTGTTAGCAATATTAGAATAGAAAAACAATTGAAGCATATTATAACCTTGTCTATAATATCTGCTATGATTATTTCTATCTATGGAATACTTCAAGAATTTGGAATTGCGGATGACCCTTCATATGGAAGAATATATTCTACCTTAGGCAATCCTATTTATGTTGGGACATTTTTATCTCTTGTCTTTCCATTAAGTTTATTTCTTTTTCTTTCACAAGAGAATTTTAAGCCTTTTGTAGGAGTAACTATCATTATATTATACACTTGCCTCCTTCTATCGTATAGTAGAACTGCTTACATTAGTTTCTTAATTTCTATTTTCTTCTTCTTGATATTTATTAATAAAAAAATAATTTTTAATAATAGAAAATCTTTACTAATTATTTTTACAGTTTTGATTACCATAACAGTGATATTATCTTTAACTAAAAAGATTCCTATAGAAGGAGAGCCAATTTCTGTTGCTGAAAGAAGTGTTTCAATAAAAACTTTATCTACTATTGAAAGATTAAAAGCATGGAAAATTGCTTTAAAAATATGTAGGGATTATAAATTCATAGGTTCAGGAGTAGATACATTTAATTTAATTTCTCTGAAGTATAGGGAACCTACAGAATATATAAAATTTAATCTAAAAGATGATACACCATATAAAGCTCATAATGAATTTTTAGAAATTGCAGCTAATAGTGGATTATTAGGATTCTTTACCTATTTATTAATATTTATAGTTTTCTTTAAGAAGGCGTACAACTTATATAGATTTAATACCACCAATATATACATTCAATTGTTAATTGTAAGTATAAGTAGTTCGATTGTAGCATATTTGATTCAGAGCATGTTTATTTTTAATACTGTTGCTAATGTTTCCTATTTTTGGATACTTTTAGGGACAGGTCTTTCGTTAGAAAAATTAGGGAGAGAAGATAAATATGAAATTAATCAAAAAATTGAGCAAAACCCCAAAAATTTTAAGAATTATATAATTATTTTTTTGATAATGTTAATGTGCTCCCTTTTCTTATTTTATTCTTCTGTATGTTTAGGTTTAGCTAATATTTATTACGCAAAAGGAAATTTCTATGCAAATAATGAAAATTATGAAAAGGCAATCTCTGAATTTGAAAAAGTAGTTTCTTTGGATTCTAAAAACAAATTTTATTGGTTAGCATTGGGAAGCGCATTTTATTATAATGGGTATAGGAATCCTTTGAAAATAAAGGAGTGTCTTGAAAATGCAATTTTATCTTATAAAAATGTTCTGACTATAGACTCTTACGATATAAATAGTTATAGCAGTTTAGGATGGATTTATTTAAACGATGGGGAATATTTAGGAGAAAAAAATACTATAGATAAAGCATTATTTTATTATAAAAAAGCAGTAGCATTATCGCCTAACCAAGCTATTTTTAGATATAATCTTGGGATGTGTTTTTATTTGCAGAAAAGGTATAAAGAAGCAATTACCCAATTTAGAAAAGTGCAACAATTAAACCCAGAAGGAAGTGATGCAGATTTAAAGATTAAAGAAATTTCTAAGCTCTTGAATGAAATTAAAAAATGAATGTGGAGGTATAAAAATGAAATCAAAATTAATTTTTCTTCTTACTATTTTTCTACTACAGACCAGCATATTATTTGCCCAACAACAGGCTCAAATAGTTTTATCGGATGACTTTACTGGAACAACTATTGATACTGGTAAATGGACAGTGGTTCCTTCTCCTAACATTACAATTTCTCAGAATAATGAATTGATTTTTTCTAGTCTTCAACCATGGGAGAAAGGAGAGATGGCATATCTAAATTCAACAAGTGGTTTTGAAACCTCTAAGGAAATAAAGGTGGAAGCCGATTTAAACCTTTCTTCGGAATCTTCAGGAGCATATATTTCAATAGGTTTGTATGATGATTTTGGAAATTTTGTTAGATTAGGCATCCAAAAGTTTTATCCAGGATATTATAAAGGAGAATATAGAATGCAAAGCAATCAACTTCCTCCTGAAGTAGGAGAAATATTAGGGATTGCACCACTAAATACTTATAACCGAATAAGCATAGTTTTTAATCCAATAGAGAAAGTTGCAGTCTATATATAGGTGAATTACCTGCATATCCTATAGTAGGCTTTATCTTTAGTAGCCCAAAATGCTATATAAAAATTCTGGCAATGGGAACGCTAGTCCCTTATGGTGAAGACCCCACGAAGCCATCTGGTGAAATGATTAAGGCTTGTGTTGATAATATAAGAGTTAATGTTAAAGAAGTAATTCCACCTGCTCCCCCAGATACTACATCACCTACTATTAGCAATTTAACTCCTGCTGATGGGTCTTTTACTAATAATCCAACTCCTACTATTTCAGCAACAGTGTCTGACGAAGAAGGAGGCTCAGGAATAAATCCTTCATCAATTCAAATGATACTTGATGGGAATTTAGTTAGTCATTCTTACGACTCATCAACAGGACTGGTAAGTTATACACCTACTACTCCTTTATTAGAAGGTTTACATACAGTAAATTTATCTGTTTCAGACAATTCTGGAAATACTGCAAGTGCTTCCTGGTCATTTACAGTTGATACAACTTATCCTATTGTTTCTGTTTCACACACACCTGATACACCTAATAATTTACAACAGGTTGAATTTACAGTTTCAGTATCTGATAATATTGGAATAATAGAAGTCCAATTATTTATTGACAATAATCTAGTCCAAACATGGAATAATGCAGGAACATTTACATATACTACAGGACCATTTACAGAAGGACAGCATACATATTATGCAAAGGCAAAAGATTTAGCAGGGAATGAGAGAATATGGAGATTTCAATTTTGCAGAATTTGTGGTATAATAGGTATAATAGAGTTTGGGATATGAAAAGGGAAAAAAGTTTGGTAAAGGAAAATAAGATAGTCTATATCTGTGATAAGGTAATTGAATATGGAATATACTCACTTGTCTTTTTTGTGCCAATTGTATTTTGTCCATATACTTATGATAGTTTTGAACTAATTAAGATGAGTCTATTATTTAATATAACATTATTAATTTTATTAACATGGATTATAAAATCAATAGAAAACAAAAAGATCCAATTTAATAAAACTCCAATTTTCTGGGCAAGCATAATTTATTTTATAGTATTAGTAATAGCTACTTTAAATTCTAAAAGTATATTGATTAGCCTATATGGAGTATATGGACTTAACCAAGGTTTATTTGTAAATTTGTGTTATGTAATTTTATTTATTGTTATTATAAATAATATTGACATGTCTAAAATTAAAAATATTTTATTCTTTACAATCTTATCTGGATTATTAGTAGCAATTTATGGTGTTTTCCAATATTTTGGGTATGACCCAGTTCTTGAAACAAATGGAAATATTGGTAATAGAAGTGACTCAACATTGGGCAATCCAGTTTTTTTAGGTAATTTTTTAACAATGATTCTTCCAATAAGTATTGTATCTTCAATTTCATCTTCACATAGGTGGAAGATGTTTTATGGATTTTCAACTGCTATTATGTTTTTGTGTTTATTATTTACATCAAGTAGAGGTGCTTGGGTTGCTTTTATATGTTCTTTAATTTTACTTATAATTCTTATAGTGAAAAAGATTAAAAAAGATGATATTAAATGGTTATTAGGATTATTTATAATTATAATATTATTTATAATTGGCTTTTCACAAAAAGAGATGATATTACCAAATAAAAGAGTAACATTGACAGAAAGAGCAATTTCATCCACAAAATTATCTGAGCCATCAATAGTTGCACGATTAAATATGTGGAGAACTGCTATTGAAATTATTAAAGACTATCCTTTTTTGGGTGTGGGAATAGATGCTATTAGGACTGTTTTCCTTAAATATCAAAGCCCTCAACATGTTAAATATAAAGAATTACGCAAAGTTGCAGAAAAACTTCACAATGAGGTTCTTCAAATCACTTCAACTGCTGGATTCTTTGGTTTATTTGCCTATTTATTTTTACTTGTAACTATTGTAATTAAAGTAATAAAGTTATTTAAAAATTTGAACGATAAATTCCTGTTTTTTACAAGTATTGGTATTATATCTGGTTTATTTGCATATTTTGTTTCAGGACAATTTAGTTTTAGTTTAATCACAACTGGTATACTTTTCTGGATATATGTTGGGATGGTTGATATAAGTAGTAAAAAAGAAAATCAAAATATTAAATCACTTAATCCTTGCTCAAGGAAAAGGAAAATTAATAAAGAGAAAATAAATAATATTTTTAAGCCAGTAGTCTATATAATTATTTTTCTAATTGCAATTGCAGGTATTATAATTATCAATAAACCACTATTTGCAGACTATTATTTCAAAAGAGGATTGGCTATTCTTGAATTTGATAAATCAAATTGTCAAGATGCAATCTATTATTTCAAAAAAGCAACCCAACTAAATCCATTTGTTCTTGATTACCATTTTAAATTAGGATATTGCTATGGTGAGCTAGGGAAAAGGGATTTAGCAATAGGGGAATATTTAAAAATAATTGAAAAATTTAAAATAGAAGAAGAAGGTATATTTTATAATTTAGGATTTATTTATCAACTTAAAGGTAATCAAGATAAAGCAATTTACTACTTTAAAAAGTCTGAGAAAATATTTCAAGTTGTATCTTCTGATAAAATTTATAGAGTCTATTATTCTCTTGGTTTATCTTATGCAATGAAAAGCCAATATAATAGAGCAATAGATTATTTTGAAAAAAGTTTGAAAACAAAACCAAATAATGCTGAAGTGCATCTTGCTTTGGGTCGTGTATACTATTTAAAGGGATTAATAAACGAATCACTTCAACATTTTAATAAAGTTATAACTTTGGAACCTAATTCTGAAATTGGGGAAGAAGCAAGAATATTAATCAAAAAAGTTAGTGATTTAGAAAAAATTAAATTTATAAAATAATTATAATTATAGAATTAAATAGAATAAACATATGAAAACAAAAATTTTAAATAAATTATGGAGGTGTAAAATGAGTAAAAGTGAAAGAATACCTATCATTCATTGTTCACCATCTATTATTTTTTTACTATATTTGGGGTTTTACACATTGTTTTTTTTATTTTGTTCATATACTAAAGTTTATTCAGTAGTAGTAGGACTAGGTTCTTTTGACGCTACAGCCAGTAATAATGGAAGAAGAATAGTTCGTGATTCATTAGGGGTTATTCATGTGGTTTATGGGTATAATGGAGTAATATATTATTCAAACTCAACAAATAATGGAGTAAGCTGGTCTTCACCTGTAAATATAAGTAATACAAGTGAATCTTCTTCATATCCTTCAATTGCAGTTGACTCATATAATAATTTGCATGTAGTATGGGAAGAAGCATATCCATATGGACCAGAAGGGCTTGTCAATCCTGAAATATATTATTCAAAATATACAACTTCTTGGTCACCATCTATAAATATAAGTAATAATTTCGCCAATTCTGAATCCCCTTCCATAGCAATTGATTTAGATAATTATTTACATGTTACATGGCATGAGAATTATAACACATCCAGCCGTGGGATATATTATTCAAAATATACAACTTCTTGGTCACCACCTATAAATATAAGTAATACAGGTGGATATTCTTATAATTCTTCTATAATAATTGACTTACACAATTATGTCCATGTTGTTTGGCATGATACTTCATCTGGTGCTACTGAAATATATTATTCAAAATACACAACTTCATGGTCAATACCTGTAAATATAAGTAATAATTTTGGATATTCAAGAGTACCCTCTATAGCAGTTGATTCAGATAATTATTTGTATGTTGTTTGGGAAGATGATACATCTGGAAATCTTGAAATATATTATTCAGAATATTCAACCTCTTGGTCAGCACCTAAAAATATAAGTAATACCTTAACATCTTCTTCATTTCCAAATCTTGCATATAAAGTATCCTCATCTGGTATTGACTTAGTATGGACAGAAGGAAATACATTCCCCAAAAATGTAATGTATCAATCATTTACAGTAGTTCCGCCACCTGACACAATTCCGCCTTCTCCAATAACAAACCTACAAGCAATAAATCCGACAATAAATTCAATCACACTAACCTGGACAGCAACTGGTGATGATGGAAATGTTGGAACTGCAACCACTCTTATGATATAAGATATTCAACATTACCAATTGATGAGACAAACTGGGATTTAGCAACACAGGTAGTAGGTGAGCCAGCACCACAAATTGCAGGTAGCAGTGAAACATTTACAGTTACAGGATTAAATCCTGATACAATATATTATTTTGCAATAAAAGTAGCTGATGAGGTATCAAATTGGTCGGGATTATCAAATGTAGCAAGTGCTACTACTTTACCTCTTGACACTCAACCCCCTACAATTACCAATCTCCAGCCGCCTGATGGAAGCAAAATTTCAATTCCAAATCCAACAATATCTGCAACTCTATCAGATGATATATCTGGGATAAATCCTTCATCAATTGTCTTAAAATTAAATGATAACATAGTATCTCATTCTTTTGATGGAACAACAGTTTCATATACTCCTGATTATCCTGGATTATCAAATGGATTATATACTGTAAATCTAACAGTTTCTGATAATGCAGGAAATTCTGCAAGTGCTTCTTGGTCATTTACAGTTGAATTGCCACAAATTACCGAAGTCCATCTCTCCAATACCTCTCGTCCATCAGCCACAGACATTGCAATTGGTGAGCAATTTAAAGTTACAGCAGTTGCAACAGCTGGGCTAACAAATTTACAAGGAGCAATAGGAAATGCAGACTATGTCCAACAATGTGAAGACGGAAGCTGCTTAATTGGAGATTTCTTTACACTAACAGAAATATCATCTGGAAATTATGAATATGTAGGAACACTAACTACAAGTAAAGACAAGGCAGGGAGAAAAGCAAGTAAGATAATAGGAGCAGCTGGATTATTTGACCAAGGTATATTCAAGATAGCAGATGAGATATTAATAATTGACGACGGAATAGCAGATGAGATTGACACAGAACCAACAATATTTTCTGCCTATTTCACTGATGGACCACCCTCTTATGATGGCAAAACAAGTGCTACCAGTGGTGGAACAACTTATGGTCAAGTGCTCTCAGAAGGTCAAGTTAGAGTAATAGAGCTTCCAAATCCTGATGGAGTAAGAGTAATAGCACTTGCTGACAATGTAAAAGTAATTACCTGCCAAGATAAAGTTGAGACAACCTTAGTTAATGCTGGTGATAGTGCAGATATTACTTGTAGTAGTACAACTGTTACTGCTAATATTTCCAACACACAAGATATTTATGTGAAAAAGGGAAGTCCTTATATAGAAGAGAGACCAACAATAAGAGCAAAATTACCCGCAGGAAACACTATTACATTAGGAGACCCAGAAATTGTTGTTCCTTCTACTAATTCAAAATCTACATTAGTTGAAGTTTTAAAATCTGATGAAAGTGTACTTTACACTGTGAACCTTCCAGCATATTTATTAACTAATATTACTATTGTTGAAAATCCTGATAAGAGCTCTATAGTAGCAGTAATTTCTGGAAATGCAACTATAACTGATGCTACAGGAGCAAGTAAGACAATACAATCAGGTGAATCAGTTTCTCTTGATGAAAATGGTGTATTTTTAGTATTATCACCGATACAGCTGTTACAAAAAGTGAGAGAAGAATTAGAGCAATTCAAAGAGGAGATAATCCAGGCAAATGTAAAAAGAGAAAAAGTATATACTACATTTATTGAT
>CBFGJG010000063.1:0-9720 GCA_965649055.1 Caldifarciminota bacterium | reverse complement strand
ATTATGATTTTATAAAATTATATTTTCACAAGTCTGAAACAATGACCCGCTTTTAAGGGGATTGCGACGGGAGCTGTTGATTGATGGTACACGGATACTCCTCGTTCGTCTGAAACAATGACCCGCTTTTAAGGGGATTGCGACTCTTTACTACTCGCCATGTCAGAAAATCTGTTTTTCCACGTCTGAAACAATGACCCGCTTTTAAGGGGATTATTTTTGTTTTGACAGATGAATTTTTTTATATAAAATAAAATTATGAATAACATAAAACTAAATATTTATGGTTATAGGTTTACTTTTGACATTCCATTTTCAAATATAAAAAATTACCATTTATTTGTTTTAAGGGGATTATTTGGAATGAGTTTGAAAAAATTCTTTTGTATAAAAAATAATAGTATTTGTAATAATTGTCTGCTTTTAGATTCTTGTGTTTATCGCGTTGTTTTCGAACCTAAAATAAAAGATAAAGATAAAGAAAGATTTAAGTTGGAAGATATTCCAAGAGCCTTTATTATTCATCAGGTTTCTAATAACCTCGGAAAATTAATTGTTGAGATGATTATTATTGGCGAAAAAATAAGGAGCTTTTTACCATATATTATTTTTGCATTTGATAGATTAGGTGGATTGAAGACCGTAGAAACAATGAATGGTTTTGAGATTTATTCAAGTAAAAATAAGGTTCTTAAAAATATACCCCAACAAATTTTATTAGATAAAAATCCCATAACAAATGAAACACTTACAATTGAATTTTTAACACCTGCAAGAATAAAATATAAATCACATTATATAGAAAACATTGAGTTTTCTATATTAATACAAAGCCTTTTGAGAAGGATTAGATTACTCCAGTATTTTTACGATTCCGATAATTTTACTGAATTAGATACAAAAAATTTACTTGACAAATCTAAAAATATAATTATATTAAAAAAAGAAATAGAGTGGGTAGATTGGGGTAGATTTTCAAAAAGGCAAGGGTTTTATATGAAACTTGGTGGAATTTTAGGAGTAATAAAATATAAAGGTAATTTTAGTGATTTCTCAGAAATCCTGCGAATCGGTGAATATATTCATATCGGGAAAAACTGCAGTTTTGGTCTTGGAAGATACAAAATAAAAGAAGAGTAAAAATGGATAAAATTAAGAATACCATCATTATAGCAGGTCTTTTACATGATGTAGGCAAAGTAATGCAAAGGGGTTCACATAATAAATCACATCCATTATGTTCAGGTGATTTTGTAAATAATTATTTAGATAATCAAGCTAATAATTTTTTAGATTTAAATATACTCAAAATTCTCTGTGAAAAACACCACGAAGGTCATAGAAAAGAAGAATGCAGGGTTGAAAGTATAAATGACCAGCATTTAAAAAATCTTGCTCTTATAATCTCAAGGGCAGATAACTATTCTTCATATGAAAGAGAAGAAGTTGAATGGGGAGAAGAGTCAAAAGATTATAGAAGCACAAGACTTTTATCAATATTCTCAAAAGTTAATATAGGAAGGGGAAAACCAGATTTTAAACATTATGGATTGGGTAATATTGAAAATAGATATATCCCTGGAGAAAGTCTTGGTGATTATAGCGATTTATTTACGGAATTTTCTAAAGAAGCAAAAAGATTAAATTATTCAGATTTCAATAGTTTTTTACATGGAGTAATAAATATCTGTGAAAAATATCTATGGTGTGTTCCATCTGACCCAAGAACCGAAGATCAGGATATATCCTTGTTTGACCATCTTTTAACAACTTCAGGTATTGCAACATGTATTTACGAATATCATAAGAACAGTCTTAATGAAGAAGAGATAAAAAATGATAATTTAGAAAAGTTCATTCTAATAGGTGGTGACCTTTCAGGTATCCAGAATTTTATATTTGAAATAGAACAGACAAATCCACAAAAATTGAGTAAAACATTAAGGGGAAGGTCCGTATATTTATCTCTTCTTACAACTGCTATATCTTTAAAGATTTTAAATGAATTAGAACTACCTTTAACATGCAAAATTTTAGATGCAGGTGGCAGATTTTTATTAATTGCTCCAAACACAACTGAACACAAGGGAAAATTGGAAAATCTAATAAAAGAGATAAACATTTGGTTTCTAAATAATTTTCTTGGGAAACTCGGAATGAACATAGATTATATATCCATCTCAGGAAACGATTTCTATACTGACAGATTTGTAAAAAAAATTAAAGAACTGAATTATAAAATTGATATAAAAAAGAAACAGAAATTTATGGAAGAATATTTCAATAACAATTCCACACATAATTTAAATAATGTTTATGATAGATATATTAAATATGGCAACTGCTCATTTTGTGGTATTTATCCAAGATTGCAAAATGAAGATAGATGTCAATTCTGTCTTGATGCTGAAAAGATTGGTGATAAGATAATTAGATATGATTTTATTACATTCTCTAAAAATAATGCCGAAATTCAGATAATGGATATAGGTATTAATTTTGTTAATAGTATTAAAGCAAATAATTATTTAGTTTTATTCATAGGTGAAGGTAATAGAAATATAGAAATAGGGTATCTTAATTCTCGTTTAAGAAAACATTTTCCCCGTTATTCTGAAACTCAATTTAAAATTTCAAAGGATGAAAATGAAACTATTAAAGAATTAAGGATTACGCAAAGAAATGCTGTAAACAAAAAAGGATTTTCTTTGTGTTTCTTCTGTAAGAAACTCTGTTCAAAAGATGAAAGAATACAGTATATTAATAATGACTTTATACTATCATTTCAGTGTATCGCAACAACATCACTTAAAGATAATCAAGAAAAAGGCGTTGACCATCTTGGATTATTCAAGGCTGATGTGGATTACCTTGGTATCATAATGAGTAAAGGGATAAATCCTATGTCAGTATCAAGGCTTGCTTCATTATCAAGGATGTTTAATTTCTTTTTTACCTATGTTATAAATACGATTATAAAAACTAAATTTAGTTCAATTTATACTATTTATGCTGGTGGTGATGATATGGTATTAATCGGTCCATGGGAAATGCTAATAAATTTTTCTATTGATATGCAAAAAGAATTCAAAAAATATGTGGCTTATAATCCTAATATCACAATCTCTGGTGGAATTTCATTTTTCAGACCTAATACATCTATCAGGTTTGCTGTTGAAGAAGCAGAAAAAAATCTTGAAATTTCAAAGCATTCGGGAAAAGATAGTCTTACATTATTCAGAACAACTGTAAAATGGGAATTAATGGATAAACTGACAGAATTTAAAAACTTTTTAAACAACGAATACAATGACGACAGTTCAAATATTAATTCTTCTTTCCTTTATAGGTTATTGAAATACCATGAAATGTATCTTGATGCAGAAATAAGAAATAAACCTGAAGGTTTGATATTCCATTCACTTGCATCTTATGATGTTAGAAGAAATATAGAAAAAAGAGATAATAAAGGAAATCTCTTGAATCCAGTAACTATAAATAATCTTGAAAAACTTTATTCAACAGGAACGAATTTTGACAGGGATTTAATGATAAACCTGAAAATACCAGTTTTCTGGGTTTTATACAAAAACAGGGGAGGTTAGGTATGGGTAATAATAATAATTATCTTGAAAGAAGAAAATATTTACAAAAGATTAATTTCAGAGAAAATGGTATATTAAGAAAAGAACTTATTACATCTGACGCAAAAAAAATTGCAGATGATTTTAAAAATTCAGGTCTTACAACAACACTTATGAGAAAATATTATCATGAGATAAAGGCACTTGAAGCAAAGATTGAAGCAACAGAAGGAAGTGATGAAGAAAAATACAAAAAAAATGAGGCGAATATATTTATGTTGATTTCCAAAGTTAATTACGATGGACAGAGAAGTGAAACTAAAAATCGGATAGCCGCACTGAAAGATTTTATAGAGATCCTGATTGGTGAAAAGGTAAAAAATCTTCAGGATTTTAAGGATTTCGTCTTATTATTTGAAGCAATAATAGGTTTTGCAAAACTTAGCAAAAGATAAGGGGGGATTATGAATTTAAAACTGAAAGATATAATAATATTAAAAGGGATAATAAGATGTGAAACAGGATTAAGAATAGGCGGTGAAAAAAGCACCATTGAAATAGGCGGTGTTGATAATCCAATAATAAGAAATCCAATCGACGATTTTCCATATATTCCAGGTTCTTCAATAAAAGGTAAGGTAAGGACACTTCTTGAATATGCACTTGGAAAGGTCGATAGTGAAAATCCACATAGTTGTAATCAAAGTGATTGTCCAATATGTCTGATATTTGGTCGGGGGAAAACAGATAGCACAAGCACAATTACAGGACCTTCAAGGGCAATATTCAGGGATGCTTATTTAACAGAAGAATCCAGAAAGAGACTTAAAGAATTAAAGATAAGAAAAGGTCTCCTGTATGTTGAAGAAAAAACAGAGAATGTAATTAATAGAATAAAAGGAACTGCACAATCTCCAAGGACAATGGAAAGAGTTCCAGCAGGAACAGAATTTGAATTTGAGATTGTATACAGGATATTTGAAGTGATTGATGATAAAGGTAAAAGTGATAATGGGAAAACAGACATAGTTAATTTCAAATATCTTCTAAATGGCCTCTGTTTTTTACAGGATGACGCACTTGGAAGCAGTGGCAGCAGAGGATACGGAAAGGTTTCAATATTAATAGATAATAAAGATATTAAAGATATAAAACCAGAAGAATTTATTAAAAACTCAAAAATAAATACTGGAAATGAGAATAAAGAAACATGAAGAAATATAAACTTATAATAAAACCTGCAACAAGTTTCTGTCAGGAAATTCAATCCGATACATTATTCGGTCATATTTGCTGGGCAACAAAATATATTTCCGGTGAAAGTAAACTTTTAGAATTTTTAAAATTATACGAAGAAAGACCACCACTAATAATATCTTCTGGTTTTCCATCATTAAATAATATGGATTTTCTTCCAAAACCTGTTTTAAGACCTTTGGATATAAATGAGGAAAAAAATTTAGAAAATGAATTTCTTAATAATAGATTTTCTGAATATGGTTTTTATGCAACTTTAAAATTTTTAAATAAGCAAAATTTTATACCGGTTGAAGTCTTAGAAATCATTAAGGATAATCTTTCATACTATAATCTATATAATTTAATACTTAAAGGTGAAGTTTGCCCGATAAATTTTATTAAAAAACCTTCTGAATGTAAGAATTTTGGTTTAAAATGTGTCTATTTTACAAGAGAAAACAATGAATGTCCTTTAAGTTTAAATATCAATATGAATATTGAAGATGTTTATCACAACACAATAAACAGATTAACAAACACTGTTCTTGAAGAAGGTGGTTTATATTCTGTTACCAATTATTTCTTTGGTTATAAAATCAATGTTTATATTCTTGATGATTTTTTCGGCTATGATGGTATAAATAAAATTTTTCATTTTATCTCGTATTCAGGTTATGGAAAAGATAAATCAACCGGAAAAGGTGCATTTAGTTTCGAATTAATAGAAGATTTTAACCTTCCAAATTCCAATTCACCCAATGGATTTATGGTGCTTTCAAATTTCTTTCCTGAAGATAACTTTAAAGTTAAAGGATACTATGAGATATTCACAAAATTTGGAAAACTTGGTGGTGATTGGGCAAGGAATCCCAATATCAATCCTTTCAAGAAACCGATTATCTTCATAAAACCAGGCGGTGTTATTTTAACCGATGATTTAAAAGAATATTACGGGAAAATTATAAAGAATGTTCATACAAACCAGGAAATAGTGCAATATGGAATAACTTTAGCATTGGGGGTTAAAGTCGTATGAAACACATATTAAAATTTAAAGTGCTTTCTCCAGTCCATATAGGTGATGGAAAAGAACTTGAATTTTTTGATTATGTAATTAAAGAAGGAAAACTCTATAAAATATATCTTTATGAATTTCTCTCAAATTTACAGGGAGATTTACTTTCAAAATTAAAAGAATATCAATTAAAAAACTATATAATAGAAATAAGAAAATTTATTAGAGAAAATATTGATATTGAAAGTTATAAAGAATATGAAGCTGATGTATCAGATAGTGTTCAAAGATTTTATGAGCAAAAGTTCGATGACATAAATAATCAGTTAATTATGAATCCATTTATAAGAACAGATGGAAAACCTTATATTCCCGGTTCATCTATAAAAGGTGCTATAAGAACAGCAGTTTTAAACCATCTTGATAAGGGAAATGTGGATAAATTTATTAAGGATAAAAAAAATAGCAAACTTTACGAAGGCTTTATCATTTCAGCAACGGATAAAAAAGATTACAACTATACATACAATATGTCAAAAGACCCTTTTAGAAGTTTAAAAATAAGGGATACTGAACTCCCCTCAGGATGCACTGAATTTATGCTTGTATCAAATTACAAAAAAGTAAATTCTGATTTAGAAAAAACAAGTATAACTATAATAAAAGAAGTTATAAAACCTGAAACAGAAGTTGATGTTGAATTCGTATTGGATAAAAATGTTAAAACAAAGGTTAAACTTGATATAGATTTAATACTGGAAGCATCTGATAAATTTTATAAAGAAGTGCTTATAAGTGAAAAAGAAAGACTCTTTAAAAATAATAAAGGTATCAAAGAAATTTATGAGAAGATATTTGACGAAGTAAAAGGTGGATATTTATTAAGGATAGGTTTTAATTCTGGTTTTGAATCCATTACATTGAAGAATTATAGAGATCCAAAAGAACCTACAAAAGGTAACAATGGTTGGGGATATTCTAAAGATATTGTTGAAGATAAATATCCATTTGGATGGATAAAAGTCTCAAGGAAAAAATGAAAGTATTATTTCTTACAGTTGGTGGAAGTCCTGAACCGAATAGAATAGCGATAACATCTATCAATCCAGATTTTATATATTTTATATGCTCAAAAGGAGATAAATATAATGGGACAACACATTGCGTTGATGGAGAAGGTTATTTTGATAAAAATAGTAAAAGAAAAATAAGTGATAATCTAATAAAATTAGCAAATTACAAAAATAAATATGAAAAAGTCGAGATAGATGACCCTGACGATCTTACCGAAGTTATAGAAAAAACAATGATTGCTATAAAAAAAGCGAAAAAATTAAACCCAAAAGAAATAATACTTGATTATACAGGTGGAACAAAAACAATGTCTTCTGTTCTTGTTTTACTTGCTTGTTTTGATAAAAGTTTAAAACTTACCCTTACAAAAGGTATTCATACAGATTATATTAAGACAGAAGATGAAAGTGTAACTGAATTGGTAGATTTATGTTATCCAAGAGTTCATAATGTTATTGAGATTATAAATCAAATGTTAGAAAGATATCTTTTTACATCTGCCAAAACAGTTATTGAAAATTTCTTAATGAGAGAAACTATTGCAAGAGAGATAAGACAAAAAATAGAAGATATGTATAAAGAAATTGTCATATTTGAAAAATGGGACAAATTTAATCATAAAGAAGCATTTGAATCTTTTAAAAGATATAGAAGAATAGAGAAATATAAAGAACATTTTGATTACTTAATTAAAATAGTCGAAAATAACCTGTGCTATGAGATACTCTTTGATTTGATAAAAAATGCTGAAAGAAAGGCAGCAAATAAAAACTATGATGATGCAGTTGCAAGGATATACAGAGCCATAGAATTATTTCTTCAGATTAGATTAAAAAAGAAATTTGATATTGATACATCAAAATTAGATGTAAAAAAAATTCCTGAAAATTACAGAAATGAATATGAATATAGACAAAAAATTTCACTAATTGAAGCATATGAACTTCTTGAAAAGATTGATGACGAATTGAAAAAGACACTATCAGCATATAAAAGTGAAATAATGGATAAAATCTCAATAAGGAACAAATCTATTCTGGCACATGGAATAACTTCGATTACAGAAAATGAATACAATGAAATAAAAGTATGCTTTAACAAATTTATTCAGGAATGTTTTAAAAGTATAAATGAAAAAATAAATTATCCACCTGACTTTCTTAAAAATGTTGATTTTTGAATGTCAACAATTTATGTAGTTGAAGAATATGCAACTTTAAAGAAATACCAACAAAGGCTAAGAATAGAAAAAGATGGTAATATTCTTTTAGAACTCCCATTTTTTAAAATAGAAAAGATACTATTGTTTGGGAACATACAAATAACCGGAGATGCAATACAATGCCTTCTTGAGAATAATATTGATGTTTCTTTTTATAACATTTATGGAAAGTTAAAAGGAAGGCTTGTAAATAAATCAGGGAAAAATATATTTTTAAGACTACAACAATATGAAAATTACATTGATGAGTTAAAAAGACTAAAAATTGCGAAATGGATAGTTGAAGGTAAGATAAAAAATTTTATAACATTTTTAAAAAAATTTCAAAGAAATCATGAAGATATAAATTTTGAGAATGATATAAAATCTTTAGAAAAATGTCTTTTATTACTTGAAAAAAAACAACATATAGGCGGTTGTCTCGGGATTGAAGGAATAGCAACAAGTATATATTTTAATTGTTTCAAAAATATGATTATAGCAGATGAATTTAAGGAATTATTTTCTAAAAGACAGAGAAGACCACCAAAAGACCCGGTAAACTCACTTTTGAGTCTCGGATATTCCTTAATTACAAATGAAATGTGGGGAATTCTTGAAGGAATAGGTTTTGAACCTTTTATTGGATTTTTACATGGGATAAATTACGGAAGACCATCATTATCACTTGATTTAATAGAACAATTTAGAGTTCCAATTGTTGACAGAGCTATTCTTGAAATGGTTAATCACAAAGTTTTTAATCAGGAAGATTTTGAATTAGATGATATTAATGGATGCAAAGTTAAGAAAGATGCTTTGAAAAAATTCTTTTACCATTTTGACAGAAGGCTTAATACAACAATTAAATTGAATTCAGATGAAGAAATAACATACAGAAAATTGTTTTTTAAACAGGCATACAAATTTATAGACACACTTTTAGATGGTAAAGAATATAAATCTTTTATATATGTATGAATTTTTACACTATAGCATATGACATAACCGATGATAAAAGAAGAAGAGAAGTTGCAAAATGTTTAGAAAATTATGGTTCAAGGGTTCAATATAGCGTATTTGAAGTTTTAGTAAGCGAAGAAATACTCAAAGAAATAATAGAAAAATTAAAAAGAATTATCAATATTAGAGAAGATAGCGTTAGGATTTATTATATATGTAATAGTTGTTTAAAAAAAACATTTATAATTGGTGAAGGTGAAATCACGAAAGATGCAGATATTTATATTGTTTAACAAAATAAGTAATTTTCGAAACCAAGTTTAATCCCTTTTTTAACTATAAAAAATTTTTAATAACATTCTTATATCTTTCAAAGTGCCATTTTTTAATTTTCTGCCATTCTTTCACTTCCTTTAAAAACCTTAAAAACCCCTTATTTTTAAAATCAAAACTTACTAATTTATATCTTAATTTAAAAAAAAATCATTGACAAAATATTATTAATTGTGTATTATTAATTACTAAAACACTTGATTTTTCTTTGTTCTTTGACAATTTTAATAGAATAGCAGGAAGACTTTTATTGAAAATGAATAACTTAAAAATTTGAAGTTTTGAAAACCTGTAAAAAAGGGGGAGACCTG
>CBFGJG010000062.1:0-10496 GCA_965649055.1 Caldifarciminota bacterium | reverse complement strand
ATGAAATGATAAGGAAAGAAAGAAGAATAGAAGAAATATTGAAGGAAAGAACTTATGTTTAGAAAACAATGTGACATATTTTATAGTAAAAACATATGACATATATTATAGAAATAACAGATAAATTATAATTTTTTGACTAATTTATACTAACTAAGATTATAAATTAAACATCCCATTAAAACAAAAAATGTTCCCAATACAATAAATCCGATTTTCCTGTTTATTGTGAAACTTGCACCTATCATACTGAAAGTAGCAGCATAAAAGATAATTATATATGGTAAATGAATAGATAAAATTTGCCTGAAAGGTATTCGTAAGATATAATCTAATAATATTTTCCAGTAATAGATAGAAAATTACAATAATATTTGAGATTATTATCTTTATTTTTGCCCTGCCTTTAATAAAACCAACAAGTGATATAATAAATGGAATTATTAAAGAAACAACGATCAAGCCTGAAATTTTTAAAAAAATATTTGTCAAATCATCCTTTGAAGATACATAAACAACGCTCACGGATAAATTAAAAATAATAGAACTTATTACAAAAATAACCTCATTCAATTTACGCATTTTTTCTCTGATTTTTTGAATAACATAAGAATAAAATCTTCAAGTAATCTTAATGCTATTTCTTTCCTGTATTCTTTTGTCGACCTCTGATCATCTATTGGTCTTATAATTTCAGAATATCTTTCTATTATATCTTTTTTAATTTTATCCAATACTTTTCTGTCATTCCCAATAAACATTTCTTCAATTTTTCTATCACGCACAACTATAGGAGAAACTGCACCAAATGCTATCCTTATATCTTCAATCTTACCTTCAATAATCTTCGCACATCCAAAGAATGAGACCTTTGATAAAGAATTTGCATTTCTTAATCCAATCTTTCTATAATAATATTTGTTAAATTTTTCCAACTTAAATCTTACCTCTTTTAATAATTCATTTTTCATTAAGATTGTTTCCTTGGGACCTTTTATAAAATCAAAAATGGAAATAATCTTTTCATTCTCAAAAGATGAAACTACAACCTCTGCATCCATTGCGTATAGAAATGGTAATGTATCAGCAGCAGGTGAGGCATTGCATATATTCCCACCAATAGTTCCCATATTCCTTATTGATGGTGAACCTATATTTTTTATTATATCTTTGAATACAACTGGAATAATCTTAGATTCAAGTAATTCGTTATATCTTATAGATGCACCAATTCTTACAACTGAACCTTCTTTCTTTATATATCTTAATTCTTTTAAATCACCTATGAATATAAAAGGCTTTTCAGGTTTATCAAACCTGTATTTTACCATCAAATCAGTCCCACCTGCAAATGGAATAAGGTTCCTATCCTTCAAAATATTAAGAGCATCTTTTAAATCAACAGGAATTACAATTTCATCCATCCTTTAATCCTTTTATTATCCCCTGATAGCCAGTGCATCTACATATATTTCCTGATATTGCTTCTTTTATATCCTTCTTCTCTGGATTCTTCTTATTTTTATATAACCAATACAAAGATATAAGCATTCCATTCTCACAGAATCCACATTGGAATTCATCCTCTATCTTCTTCCTGATTTTCATAAAAACTTTATCATTCTTTATTCCTTCAATCGTTAAAATTCTCTTATTATATAAAGAACCCGCAGGAATAAGACAGGAATTCATAATCTTACCATCAACAATAACCATACAACTTCCACATTCACCTTCACCACATCCTTCCTTAACACTTTTTATATTTAAATCTTCCCTTAAAACATCAACCAGTCTCCTTAAAGGATTTACATCTATTATTTTTCTTTTTCCATTCAAATAAAATTTAATCTTCATATTTTAAAATCCTCTGAATATATTCCGGGGTTATCGGTATCCTTGAAATATTTTTGCGAAGAGCCATTCTAACAGCAGAACATACAGCAGGTGCAACACCAACAAATGGAAGTTCTCCACAGCATTTTGCTCCAAAAGGTCCAAATAGACCTTTTGTTTTATAAATCCATATTTTTATTTCAGGAATATCCATTGATGTTGGGACTGCATAATCTGTTAATGTGAATTTGTTAAAATTTCCATTCTTATCAACATCAAGTGATTCAAATATTGAATAACCAAGACCTTGGACAATCCCACCTTCAAGTTGTTGCCTCACAAATTCTTTATCAATTGGTGTCCCAACATCATAAATACCATATATCTTTAAAATCTTCACCTCTTTTGTTATATCATCAAATTCAACCTCTGCAATATTTATCCCGAATGAATATTCTCCATAGGAATCACCTGAAAATTTTTCACCATCCCATAAAAGAACTTCTGGAAATTTGAATGTTTTCAAAACAGTTATCTCTTTTTTATCTTTATTCTTTTTTATCTCCTCACATGCATCCTTAACAAGTTTCCCTACAATCTGTGTTGTCCTTGATGCAACGGTTGGTCCTGAATCAGGAACTATATCTGTATCAGGTTTTTCAATTATTATATTTTCTAATGGTATACCAAGTGTCATTGCTGCTATCTTCTTAATACCTTCAGTAGATTTCTGCCCCATATCAACATTGCTCATATAAATTATAATATTATCTCCTTTTTTTCTCACCTTAACAGTGCTTCTTAATAGTATCTCACCTGAACCAGTGAATCCGCAACCATGGAAGAAACAGGAAATACCAATTCCTTTATTCTTCATCTTTTTAAATCTTTTGTATTTTTCAAGAAAATCTGATTCCTTCACTATCTTATCAAGCATCTCCCTTATCTTTATTTCACCTCTATATATCCCATTCGTTGGTGTTCTATCATTCTCTTTTATTAATATTTTCTTTCTATAATAATATGGATTAAGATTAAACCTTCTTATTATATCATCAATATGTGTCTCAACAGCAAAAAAGTTCTGTGGTGCTCCAAATCCCCTCATTGCACCTGATGGAACTTTGTTTGTTCTTAAGACAATGCCTTTCACCCTCAGGTTTGGGATATTGTAAACACCTTCTGCTGAAAACATTGCCCTTTGAAGAACAACAGGTGATAAAGTTGTATATGCACCACCATCAAGATAAATCAAAACATCCATACCAACAGGTTTTAAATCATCATCAAGAGCTGTCTTATATATAATCCTTGAAGGATGCCTTTTCGTTGTCATTATAAAATCTTCTTTTCTATCGTAAACAATCTTAACAGGTTTTGAACATTTCATTGCTGCAACTGCAACCTGAATTCCAAGTATAGATGGGTAATCTTCCTTACCACCAAATCCACCACCAGTTGAAACCTGAACAACCCTTATCTTATCTTCATCCATTTTCAATGCGTGTATCAATGCATTCTTAACATAGTAAGGGCATTGCATTGAACCATAAACAGAGATTTTTCCATCTTTATAAACACCAACCATCCCTTGTGTTTCAAGATAAAGATGTTCCTGATAACCTGTTTCATATGTTCCTTCAATTATCTCATTTGCGTTTTTCATTGTTTCTTCAACATTCCCTTTCTCATACTGATAACTCACAATAACATTATTTCTACTTATCGCATCATCAATTGTTAAAACAGGTTCTTCAATCCTGTAATCAATCTTTATTTTTCTTATTATTTCGCTTAAAATCCCCTTATCTTTTCCAACAACAAGAAGTATTGGTTCACCCACATAATTCACATACCTTTCTGCAAATACTGGTTGTTCATCATTTATCACCTTCACCCTGTTTAAAGGAACATCTTTATAATCGACAATAAAATATCCATCAGGAAGCTCTGGAATTTCTATAGATAAAATCTCTCCTTTTGGAATCTCTGAATATAATGTCTTACCATAAAGGACATCACCAAAATCTATATCATCAATATATCTCTTTGTATCTTTCATAATCTTCCAAAGTATCAATATCTATCAAAATATTTTCATCATCAACATATATCCTTTTAAATCCTTTTCTTTTGATAAATTCTTTTAAGCTTGATGTATCTGGCTCACTCAGCAATTCAATCTTCAAATATTTTTTCATAAGAATCGGATGACCCCCTTTACCATTATAGAACGGAACAACAATATCTTCATCTAAACTAAGCATATTTAAGATTGTTTCCTTCCTAACAAATGGGCAATCTGCAGGGATAATAAAAAACCTTTCACTTTCAACAAATGAAACACCTTTTTTTACTGATAAAAACATTTCTTCATTGTATCTCTCATTATAAACCATATTAATCTTTTTTTTATTCAGTATCTTTTTCAACATATCAAAATTATAACCACCTACAACTATAATATTTTTACAAATGTCTTCAAATTTTTCAACAACAATCTCAATCATATTCTTACCTTTAAAATCAAGTTCTATCTTCCAAGTTTTCATCCTCTCCGATTTTCCTGCTGCAAGTATTATAACATCTGAATTCATTTTATCAATTTTGATGCATTTTCTATGTCTTTAAGCCCTGAGCCTGTTATCAGGATAACCGCTATTTTATCTTTATCTATCCTATCCTTCATCTTCATAAATCCAGCAAAAGATGCAGAAGCAGCAGGTTCTGCAAATATACCGGTCTTTGAAGAGAGCAATAGTTGAGATTTTAAAATTTCATCATCACTTACAACCACACATTCCCCATTGTATTTTTTAAGCATTTTTAGCGCATAATATCCATTCCTCGGGACATCTACATTTATTGAATCAGCAATAGAATCCGCATTTATCCTTCTAAAATCACCTTCTTTTAAAGCATTCGCAATAGCAGAACTTCTTTCACTCTGGACTGCAAATACTTCTGGAATCTTTTTAATTTTATTCATCTTATAAAGTTCAAGCAAACCTTTATAAACACCACCAAGTATAACACCATCACCTGCTGGAAGAAAAATATAATCCGGAATTCTTTTTAACTCCTCAAATATCTCAAAGACTACTGTTTTTTTTCCTTCTATTGTCATCGGATTGTATGCGGTATTCCTTGATAGGATTTTTTTTTCTAAGGAATATTCCATACATAAATCATAAGCCTTATCATAGTTTCCTTTAACCAGAACAACTTCTGCACCATACTGTTTTGCCTGAATAAGTTTTGCTTTTGGTATCTTTTCAGGAACAAACAATTTTACCTTTATCCCAGACGCAGCGCCAATTCCTGCCATGGATGAACCTGCATTCCCTGTCGATGCAACAACTATCTCTTTAATACCGTATTTTCTTGCAGAAGCTGCAACAAGTATAGAAGCCCTGTCTTTCAATGAACCAGTAGGATTTAATGAATCATTCTTTATAAATACATTTTGAAAACCTGATGATTTAAAATAATCAGGTTTAAATAAAGGTGTTTTACCAACTGGTATATTTGGAAAAAAATCATCTTCTACTGGAAGATTTAATATTTCCTTTTTATCAAAATCATATATAAACTCAAGTATTCCGTGTAATGGTTTTTCTTTCGTATTTTTCTTTGAACATTCAGGGCAGAGCATCAAAAATGGGTCAAAATCATATTCTTTTTTACATTCAAAGCATCTCTGTTTGAATTTTATACTCCACCTCTCATTGTCAGTGTAAGGATTGCCTTTGATGTATGGAGTCTATTTTCAGCCTCATCGTATATTATTGAATTTGGTCCGTCAAGAAGTTCATCAACTATCTCTTTTCCTCTATCTGCTGGTAATGCATGCATTATCTTTGCATCTTTTTTTGCAAGTTTGAATCTTTTTTCGTCGCATATCCAGTCCTTGTGCTTTTCAAGGTTTTTTTTCATAATATTCTTTTGTTCATCTGTATCTTCCCATTTATCAAAGTATCCAAATCCACCCCAGTTTTTAGGTATAACTATATCTGCATCTTTTATACCTTCTTCAAAACTATTCACAATCTTTATACTTCCACCATTCTCTTTTGCATTTTTTTTAGCCTTCTCTATTATATTTTTCTGCAATGGAAATTCTTCCGGATTTGCAATAACAACATCCATACCATATCTTGGGAAAAGCAGAGCCTGTGATTGTGGAACTGACAAAGGTTTTGCATGGCTTGTTGCATAAGCCCATAGTATTGCAACTTTAAGACCTTTAAGGTTATTCCCGAAATGTTCCCTTATAGTCATCAGGTCTGCTATAACCTGTAAAGGATGATAAACATCATCCTGCATTGATATAACAGGGATTTCAGAATATTTTGCAACCTCTTCTATGTATCTATTCCCGATATTATAGAAACAATTCCTTATTGCTATTCCTTCTCCCATCCTTGAAAGGACTTTTGCAGTATCCTTTGGTGTCTCACCGTGTGATAATTGCATCTTTTCAGGTGTCAAGTCATGTGCATGACCACCGAGTTGTGTCATCCCGGCTTCCATGGAGTTCCTTGTCCTTGTTGATTGTTCAAAGAAAATCATAAAAAGAGTGTAATATTTAAGGTATTCTGTTGGTTCTTTTTTCTTGTATTTTTCTTTAAGAAAACCCGAAACATCAAGGACATGTTCTATTTCTTCCTTTGTCCATGTATCAAATGTGATCAAATGCTTATTTTTAAAATCCATCATAAAACCTCCTGTTTATGTTATCTTATAACTGTTTCCTTTTAAGTCAAGGAGATAGTAAAAAATAGAAACCCCGATTAAATTTAAAACCAGTTTATCCTAATTCCAAATTTTTTATTTATACAAGATTTATTTTAAATCTTGTTTTTCTATTTCTTTAAGAAGTTCACGGGTTTTTTCCAGTTCTGGTTTATTTTTGATTTTTTCAAATATCTCTTCGCTTTTTTTCAGGAATTCATAAGCATCTTTAAATCTTTTTAATTTTATATAAATCTCACCAATTTTTTGATAGCTCGTTGCAATCAGTCTTTTATCACCTAATTTATTGTATATAGATAAAGAATTATTTATATATTCAAGACTTTTTTCAAATTCCCCCAAACTAAAATAAACAGTGCCAATTAGAGAAATTACTATTCCCGTATCTCTTAAGGCATCAATATTTTTAAGGATAGAAAGTGCCATGTTTAAATATTCAAGTGCTGTATTATAGTCTTTTTTTTCTTTATATATAACAGCGATATCTCCAAGAGTGTGTGCATATAGTTTTCTATACCCTATCTTTTCACACATCTTCAAACATAAATTATAATATTCAAGTGCTTTATCCAGTTCCTTTTTATACTGATATATAAGCCCTAGATTTGAATATATCTGCCCTAATCTTATCATATCTTCTCTATCCACAAGTTCCAATGATTTATTGAACATTTCGATCGCAGTGTCATAATCACCCCTATTGTAAGCAATGTGTGCAATATTAGACTGGAATACACATGTTTTTTCCTTATCGTTCAGTTCTTTTGACAATTCCAATCCTTCTCTAAGATATTTTAAAGCATCATCATAATTTCCTCGTCTTCTTTCTATAACTCCGAGAATGTTTAATGATTTCAGGAATAAGTCCTTTTCCTTAATCCTGTCAATCTCTAAGAGCAATTCTTTAATTATTTTCTTCGCATTATCAATATCATCTTTACCCAAAATTATATTCAGAACAATTTGATATGTAGCATTGTGTATTTTTTCAATATCATCTACACAAATATCTTTAATTTTTTCATATCTTTTTATAGATTCATCATATTTCGCAATTAAATGTTCAACATCACCCAGTCCTTCAAGTGCTTTAATGTATAATTCCTTTTTCTCTTTTTTATCTATATCGTTGAGTCTTTCATAAGATTCTATTGCCCTTGTGAAAAATTCTATTGCTTCCTTATTTGCATAAATTTTTTTTGCCCTTTCGCCAGCTAAAACAGAATATATAAGTGATTTCTCATAATCTTTCCCCATATAAAAATGATACGAAAGTAAATGTAAAAATTCATCTTTTCTTTCTTGCATTTCTTTTTCAATATAAAGTGCTGTTTTCTTATGTAACTCTTCTCTCCTGGCATATGAAATTGTATTGTATGTAACTTCCCTCGTAAGAATATGTTTGAAATAGTATTTAACTTCACCAGTTTTAGTTTCTTTTTTAAGCAGATCAAGGCGTTGAAGGTTTTGAATTGATCTGTTAAGTTCATTTTTATTATCTATAAGTCCCATTATCAGGAATTCATCAAATTCTTTACCAAAGACAGAACAAATCTGCAATATATTCTTATCCTGAAATGCAAGTCTATCTATCCTTGAAAGGATTAAAGATTCAAGTGTGTCAGGTAGTTTTATTTCCTTCGTCTCTTTATTAAAACTCCATCCTTCTTTCTCTTCTATAATAACTCCTTGTTCAATGAGTGATTTTATAAGTTCTTCAACATAGAATGGATTCCCCTGAGATTTTTCTACTATTGTTTTCCATAAATCTTCAGGGATATTTTTTATATAAAGAAGGTTAGTTATCAATTCACTTATTTCTTCACCTGATAGTTCTTTCAGTATAAATTCATGAGACCATTCTTTTTCCATAAACTCTTCTATTCTCTCAATTGGTCTATATACAAGTGTCAATAATATTTTTTCGTTTTCAATATTTCTACCTATATAGTTTATTACATCAATTGAACCTGAATCTGCCCAGTGCATATCTTCAATTATAATGTTTATTGGTTTTACATTTGATTCAAATCTTACAAGCTCAAAAATTATCTCATTTATCCTTTGCTTTTTAGTTTTAGCGTCTATATATTTTATAAGTTTAGTCTCGTCAAACTTTATTCCCATAATTTCACCGATTAAAGGTAGCCATTCAACTAGCTCCTTATTCACTTTTTCACATTTTTTAGCAATTTTTTCCTTCTTTGACTCTACTGGATCATTTAAAGATATTCCAAATAGTTCGTTTAATATATTAATAAAAGGATGGTATGAAAATGAACTTCCATATGAAACACAATTTCCCACAAAAATACTAAATCCCTTTTCTTCTGATATTTTTATCATTTCCTCTGTGAGCCTTGATTTACCTATTCCCGGTTCACCAACGATTCTTATTATCTGACCTTTTGAAGCATAAGATAGATTAATTAATTCTTTTATCTTTTCTATTTCTTTTTTCCTATTTACCAGTTTTTCACTCTCACTTATCCATCTATTTGTTTTTTTATGCTCAATTTTCTTTTTTGTTAAAAGTGCAAAAATAGGTATTTTATCTTTCTTACCTTTGTATTCTTTAGCACCTATTGATTCATATTCAAATAAATCATAAGTTCTATTATATATTTCTTCAGTGATAAAAACATTTCCAATATCTGCAGATGAAGCAATCCTTGCACAAAGATTTACTGCATCACCAATTATAGTATATTCTCTTCTTATCTCATTACCAACCGGTGATATGAATACAAACCCGGAGTTAACACCAGCTCTTATCTTTATATCTTTAATATCAGAATTATTTATTATCTCATTTATAAAAAGCAATGCCCTTTCCTCCTGATCTTCGTAAGCAATCGGGAAACCAAATATAATAAAAGCCCTTTCACTATCCTTGTAAACATCTAAACGATTAACCCAACCATCATATTTATCAGCTGTGAGTTTTAATATTCTGTTAAATTTTCTAAGCAATCTTACAGACTTATCCTTGTCACTATCATAAGGAATTCCCGAGAAATGGAGGAATACAAATGTTATCTTTCTGTGTTCCCCATCTTTATAATCAAACTCCGGTTTTATCTTTATCCTTTTAAGGAGCCAATCAGGGATTAAACATTTAATTTTATCTTCAGGGATATCCTGTGTAGGAAACAAATTTCTTTCAGTATGTTCTTTTATTTTCAAATCCCCATTAATATATTTATAAGCACCTTTTATCTCTTTAAACCTTGCATTTTTAATATCCTTCTTTACCGATTCACTAACAACTATCTCTCCTGAGCTTGCAAGGTCAACAAGTTTCATAAGTTCATTGACAGTATTCCCACAGAAAAAATATCTGTTTTTTAAATCGATATAAAAAACCTTTCCTTTATTTAAAGCAATGTGTAATTTTAAATTAAATGTCCCCATCTTTGTTTTTACGGATGAATTTTTTTCGGCAAATCCAATTATTTCAATAGCTGCTAACATTCCGTTTTCTGTCGCCTTTTCATCATCACCTTTAAAGTGAGAGAGGAAAGCATCACCGGCAAAATGCAATATATCTCCATTATACTTATAAACTATTTGAATAAGTGGTGAAAAGAAGTTATTGATTATCCTGTTTACTTCCTCTGAACCTTCCCTCCCAAGGTTAGCGAGCTTTTCACTCATTGAAGTGAAGCCTGAAATATCAACAAAAAGTAATGTAGAATTAAAATAATCTACTTCTTTTGATAAATCTATATTCCTTGGCAAAAAAGATAGTATTGCCTCAGTAATGCTTCTCTTCTTTGCCATATTTATATTTTAGCAAAAAGAGGAAAGAATTCAAGTAATAATTTTGGCACTTGTCAATAATTTTGTGTAAGTGCATGGTTATTTTTCTCCTTTTCCATTGTTCAAATTTCATCGTCTTTTTC
>CBFGJG010000061.1:0-10557 GCA_965649055.1 Caldifarciminota bacterium | reverse complement strand
CCCCTATCTTCACTATCTTAACTGTACCACCATGTGCATGATCTTTTCCAGAAGTCAATAAAAAATCACTTGACTTTTTTTTAAAAGAATTATTTTAAATAAAAAGGAGGAAATATGGAAACGAACGGTAAAGAGAAGGACTATTTTAAAAAATTAAATGAAGCAAAGAATTTTCTATCAAGAGAGCAAAAATTTAACTATGAACAAGAACAACATTCTTTATTAGAAGAAACAGATAAGAGGGTTTCTAAAATCAAAGATTCACTAAGTCTCGCAAAGACATTGCTAACGATTATTGTAGATTTTACAAAAACCGATAGAGGTTTTATTATGAGAATAGATGAAAATAAGATGTTAGAATTTGTTGCAGGAAAAGATAATAGAGGGAATGATTTAAAACAGGAGGATTTTAAGATAAGTATTTCAGTAGCTAAAGAGGCAATCGAAGGAGATAAGGAAATATTTATTGGAAATGCATTAAATACTGAAAAGTATACGCCGACCAAGAGTATTAGAGATCTAAAACTCCAAACTATAATTTGTTCTCCAATCAGAAAGAATAATAAGATAATTGGAGTATTGTATGTGGATAGTTCCTTCCCTGATTTTAAGTTTTCAGATAAAGACCTTAAAGTTTTTAGAGCATTCGCAGAACATATAAGCAGATATATGTAATAAGAAGGAATAATATTTTATGAATGTGATAAATAATAATGAAATAATCTTTAATAGGTATAGGATATTAGATAAATACGGAGAAGGAGAAATGGGAGAAGTTTATAAAATTAAGGATATTGAAAAGAATATTATTTTGGCTCTAAAACTTTTGAAGAACAAAAATGATTCTGAACTAATTAAGGATTTTAAAAAAGAGTATCTTATGATGTCTTCACTTGAGAACCCATTTTTCTGTAGGGCATTTGAATTTTTTAAATTTAAGGAACATTATATGTTTATTATGGAATTTTTTGAGGGATTGGATATTATAAAAGCTTCAAAGAATTTAGATTTCGAACAAAAAATTCAACTTATTGTTAAAGTGTTAAGAGGACTCGCATATATCCATTCTCAGGGCATCATCCATTTTGATATAAAACCTGAAAACATACTCGTAAATAATGAAGCATTGAAAATAATGGACTTAGGACTCTCATCTTTCAAAAGAAGAACAATTGAAAAAAAGATAAAAGGAACACCTCAATATATTTCACCTGAAATTATTAATAATGAAAATGTTGATATTAGAACAGACTTATACTCTTTAGGAGTAATAATCTTTGAAATTTTTACAGGAAGAAATCCATTTTCAAATAAAACTGTTGAAGAGATAATAAAAGAAAAGATTGAAAAAAGAGTGGAGTTCACTGAAGAAGAAAAACAAAAAATACCAAAAGAATTAAGATCTATAATTTTAAAGCTTTTGCAAAGAATGCCATCCGACAGATATCTAAATGCATATGAAGTCATGCACGAATTGAAACAATTTATAGGAGAATCCACAGAATTTAATTTAGGGGAATTGTATTATGAAGATATAGTCTCAGAAAATTATTGCCAATTTGAAGATATTTCAAAAATAAAAAATGAAATATTTATAAACAGAACAAATTTTATTTTAATTCAAGGAGAAAAAGGGGTTGGTAAATCTACTTTGATAAGAGTAATAAAAAAATTTTTAAAAATGGAAGAGGTTGAATTTATTGAGGTCTCTTGCAATTTATCTAAAATGTCTGCTTTTGCTTTATTAAATCATTTATTAGGTAACATTATAGCTTCAGGTGAAAATGAAAGAAAAGATTTAATTGAAAGATTTGCTGATTCACTATATCAAATATTTCCGTTAATAAAAAATAAGGGATACTTAAAAAATAGGATATTTGCAACTCCTCCAAAAAATCAGTATTTTGATGATATATTAAATTTTCTTTTAGAATTCTATAAAAGCAGAGAGAAAGTTATTTTTATAATAGAAAATTTACAATGGTGTGACCCCGAATCTTTAGAAATACTTCAATATATTATTGAGAATTTGATAGGAAGTAAAATTTTATTTTTAGCTACAATTAGAAGTGAGTTTCAGTCATGCCCAAGTTATATAATTGATTTTTTAAATAGACTGAAAATAAAAAATTTATCTTCGACATTTACATTAGAAAATTTTTCACTTGAAAAAACAAAATACTTTTTATCAAAATCATTTCCTGAATGCAAAAAGTTAGATGAGCTTTCAGAGAAGGTTTATTCTAAAACAAATGGTAATCCAATGTATATTAAATTGCTATTGAAAAAATTATTGAAGGATGGGATAATATCTTATGAGCAAGGTAGAATTGACATAGGGGATATTGACTTTGATAAAATTAATTTTACTGTTGAATTAAATGATTCATTGAAAGAATTAATAAATAAATTATCAGAACCACAATTAAAAATAATGAAAATATGTGCAATTTCAAATGGTAAATTACCCTTTGATATAATAAAATATGTTGGGAATATGGAATCGGATGAACTTAAGAAGGAACTATCGTTCTTATTAGAGAAAAAACTAATTTTGGAAGAAATCATAGATGGTATTGCATCTTACTACATTTCACAGTTAGAATTGAAAGAATTAATTTTTAGAAACATAAGCGAAAAGGAACTTGTTAATTTATATTTTGAACTCGGTTCAACATTTGAAAAAGTATATTGTGAGAATTTACATAATTATGCTGAAGATGTTGCGGAATATTTTTTAAAAGGTCAAAATTTTAAAAAAGCATTTGATTATTTCAAAATAGCTGCTGAGAATGCAAGAAAAAAATATTTACCAAATCGTGCAATTTCAAATTTTCGTAAATGCATAGATATTTATAAAAATAATCAAGATCTATTTAGACCTGATGATTCTGTAGAAGTTTATTTAAAACTTGGTTCTACATTTGAACTAGAGGGAGAATACGGAAAGGCATATGATGTTTATTCTGAATTTGTTGAGGTTGCCAAGACATTAAATGATAAAAAATTACTTGCTGATGCCTATGAAAATCTTGGGATTGTCTCCTGGAGATTGGGAAATTTTCAAGATAGCATAAAATTTCATAAAATGTCTTTAGAGATTTGGGAAAATTTGAAGGACGATGGAAAGATTGCAAGAAATCTAAGCTTTATTGGTTCAGTATATTGGACTATGGGTGAAAACAATAAGGCTTTAGATTATTATACGAAATCTCTCCCAGTTTTTAAAAAAATAAAAGATAGAATTCGTTATGCAGGTATTTGTCACAATATAGGCTTGGTTTATTATAATTTGGGTGAAACTGAAAAGGCGTATATATACCTGAAAAAATCATTAAGAATATTTAAAAAACAGAAGGATAAAAGAAGTATTGCCAGGAATCTTCATACATTAAGTAGTGTTTACTATGTGCCTAACCTTCTAATTCGAAAAGCATTGAGAGGATATAAAACTGCTATGAAATATTTTGAAGAGGTAGGAGATACACAGGGAATCGCTGCTTGTTTAAGAGATATTGGGGGCATTCTATCAAGTCAATGTAGGTTTAACGATGCTATTGATACATTAAAGAAGGCATTAACTCTATTTGAAAGCATCGGAGAAAAAAGAGGGATATTAACAACATACATTGCACTTGGAGAAGTTTATTCTACAACTCAAACTTATCAACAGGGATTAAATTATTTTAAAGAATCAGTAGAGTTATCCAATAAGATAAATGAAAGACATATGTTTTTAATAGCACAAAATAATTTAGCAAATATTTTAAGAGAAATAGGGGATATAAAAAAAGCTGAAGAATTACATTTAGAATGCTTTGAATATATAAAAAAATTTGGACTGGGAAAATTTGAGAGTAATGTTTTAATCGGATATGGTTCTGATTTATTTTATGCAGGGGATTTTTCAAAAGCTGAAAACTATTTACGACAGGGGCTTGAAACAGCAATAAAAAATAATGATACTTCATTAAAGATTTATGCATATTCATTACTTTCGGAACTTTATTTGAATTCAGGAAATATTGATGAGGGTATATATAATTTGAATAAAATGTTTGAACATTTGGAGAAGACGAGCAATAATGTTTTTTTAGTAAAAGCTTATTTGATAAAGTCATTACTCCCAGATACTACAGATAAAAAGGAATGTTTGGAAAATGCAAGGTTAATTGCAAAAAAGATGAATTTAAAAGATTCACTTTTTGAAATATACACATATCTTGGAAATTATTATCTTGAAAAAAGATATTATAAAAATGCCTTTGATTGCTGTAAGAAGGCGATTATATACCTTGAAGAAATGTGTAACGAGATTGAAGATGAAGGACTGAAAATCAAATTTTTGAAAAATCCGAAAAGGAAGTTAGTATTTGAAATAGTTAATAAATTAAAGGATTTATTAGAAGAGAATTTTAAATAGATAATGAGCGTAGAAAATTTAGTTATTGACGGGAAATATAAAATTATACAGAAAATAGGAAGTGGAGGGATGGGAGAGGTTTTTAAATCTATCAATATTTTAACAAATAAAATATTAGCACTAAAGATCATCAGAAAAGAGATCTCTCAAGTTGAAGACTTATTCCAACTCAAATGTGAATTTCAAATGTTAAAACAAATGAATCATAAAAATCTTTGTCATGTGTATGATTTTGGATTTTTTGATGGCAAATATTATTATACAATGGAATATATTGAGGGGTCGAATTTCTATAAGACACTTAGAGATTATGTTTTATCAAATGATCAGAATAAATGGAAAAAATTTTTTGACATTGTTGTTCAATTTCTGCAAGCATTACAATATATTCATTTTAAAGGGATAATACACTTGGACTTAAAACCATTAAATGTTTTAATAACTAATGGAAATGTAAAGATTTTGGATTTTGGGCTGGCAAGAAGTGGAAAAATAAGTAATATCGAATTTATCTATGGCACCCCTATATATATTGCCCCAGAAATACTAAGAGGAGGGCTGGTAGATCATAGGGCAGATCTATACTCTCTTGGTGTTATGTTGTTTGAAGTGCTAGCTGGTGAGCCACCTTTCAGAGGAGAAAATTTAAAGGAAATAATTTCAGCGCATTTGAAAGAAAGACCACCAATAGAACTTTTAAAGGATATTGACTGTCCTCTTCAATTTAAGATTATTGTTGAAAAGCTTCTTGAAAAAGATCCAAATAATAGATTTAATTTTGCGAATGAAATTATTCACGAAATAAATACTTTCGTAAAACCCCGTTATCTTTGTGAAACATATGAAGAACTAAGAAATATTTTAATTAATACTCCATTTGTGGGAAGAGAAAAAGAACTTGAGACATTAAAGAAAGTTTTTTTGAGTAATGAAATTGAAAAGATTTTCATTATCGGTCCCAAAGGAATAGGTAAGACAAGGCTTATAGACGAGTTTTCTATCTGGGCTCAGATAGAAGGTATAAAGTTGTTCATATTAAAATATGAATCCGAAAAAAAGGAGCCTTTAGAAAACATCAAACTATTGGTGAAAGAAATTTTTTTGCTTTGTCAAACTCACCATTTTGATGATATTAAAACATTTATGCCTTTCTTATACACACTTTTCCCGGAAATTGAAACTAACAATGTTATTGGGGAAAAAATTGAATATGATAAATTACAGCTATTTGAAAATATTATTCGCTTCTTAGAATTTGCAAGAAAAATTATAGGGGATTTTTTAATAATAATTGATGATGTAGATAAAGGGGTGTCAATAGATACAGAATTTTTAAGATATTTGATAAGTAGTCTAAATAGAAGAAATATCAAAATTATAATTACATCTACAGAAGATATCTCAGATTTTAAAGAAGATAAAAATATTTTGAAGATTATGTTAAATCCATTAGATAAAAATTGTGTAAACCTGATTATAATGTCCCTTGTTAAAGATAAATATATTGCGGAAAAACTTAGCCCAATTTTGTTTTCTGGATCTGGAGGGAACCCGCTATTTGTTCAGCTAATTATTCAAGAATTGATTGAAAAAAGAAAATTGAGGTTTAAAGATGCTAAATGGACTATCAACAAAGATATATTGATAAGTGGTATTAAATTCAAGGGAATAGATACATTTTTTGATGAAAGTATTAAAAATCTGGATTCATCTGAGAAGGAACTACTTAAATATGCCTCAATTTTCCCATCCGTTTGGTCTCCTAAAATACTTCTTTTTTTGAATAGAAAATTTTCCAATAATATTTATAATAACTTGAAATTTTTCGTTAAAAAAGGTATAATTAAAGAGATAAGGGCAAATGATCAGATATTATACAGTTTTTCATCGGAAGAAATAAGAAAAAAGATATATTTTTCTCTCCCTACAAAGAAAAAAATTTATTTGCACAGAAAAGCAGCAAAAATAATAAAAAGTATTAAATCATTAAAAGAAGAAACAATCTCACAGTTGGCTTATCATTATTTCGAAGGGAAAAAATATAATTTAGCAATAAATTATATGCGATTGGCTGCAAAGAATGCCGAAAGAATATTTGCATCGAATGAGGCAATAAATTATTATCGAAAAATTATTTTAATTTCAAAATTGAAAAATTCATTTTCAAAAGAGAAACTTTTTGAAACATATTCAAAATTGGGTGAAATACTACTTTTTACAGGTTCGGTTAAAGAATCTTTCAACGCTTTTGAACATGCTTTGAAAATCTCAAAATTTATAAAAAAGAAAAAATATATTATATATTCAAACTTGAATATTGCAAAAATTAAGCAGCATTTAGGGAAGTATAAATCTGCTGAAAATATCCTAAAAAAAATGTTATCATTTGCCCACAAAAAAGATAAAGAACTCTATACTAAAATTCTTTCCGCATTCGCCAGCCTTTTTTATATGTCAGGGAATTACGAGGAGTCAATGAAATATCATAATGAGGTAATTAAATATTATATTTCAAAAGATGACAAAAAGAGAATAGGAATTACTTTGAATGCGATTGGTTTGATCTACCTTGAGAAAGATGATAATGATAATGCAATGGACTATTTTAAAAAATCGAACGAGATATTTAGAAAAATTAGAGATATTCAGGGTGTTGCCTTAACACTTGGGAACATAGGGGTTGTATTAAGAGAGAAGGGAAAATATAGAGAAGCACTTGAACTGCAAAATAAATCTTTAGAGATAAAAGAAGAGATAGGAGATATAAAAGGTATGGGTGTAGGTTTACAGAATATTGGTTTTTTAAATTTGTTGATGGGAAATTTTGAAGATTCAATTTCAGTATTTTCAAAAGCACTTGAGATTTTCAAAGAAACAAAAGACCTTCACGGTATTATTGGCTCTCTTTTCAGTATAGGAATGGTTAATTTCAAATCAGGGCATCTTGGTAAAAGTATAAAATGGTTTGAAGAAGCAGTTGAACTTTCAGAGAAATGCGGAGAAAGATATTATATTGCAATCTCAAATATCTTGTTAGGTCTTGTGCTTACAGATATTGGAGATTATGAAAATGCAAGAAAAAATTTAGAAATTGCCTTGAATGAGGCCCGGAACATAGGAATAAAATCTGTTATTACAGAAGCATATATTGGTTTAGCTAAACTTTATGCATATTTGGGAAATAAGGAAAAAACATTAGAATTTTTTAAATTGATAGAAGACTCTGAGGATTTAAAGTCAATTACTGTCCCCAAGGAAGAGATATTTTTTGAATGTATCAATATACTTTATAAAATAGGTGAATTAGATAAAATGGAATATTATTATAATATGTTTTCTATGTTAAGTTCAGAATCATGGATCCATCTGTTTGGGAAAGAATTTTTGAAAGGTCTGATTTTATTTGAAAATGAACCAGTAATTTCAAGGATTTATTTCATTAAAGCATTAGATATTGCAGAGAGAACCAATCATATTGAATTTCTGTATATATGCAACTACTATTTAGCATTATCTTATCTAAAATCAGGTTTCATAAGAAATGCATATTCCCATTTAAAAGAAACTATAAGGATTCTGGATATAGCATACCATGAGATTGAGGACCAAAACCTCAAAGAAATTTATATAAATAATAAAAAATCAATATTTGAAATAATTGATAAAATAAGAGACATATTATAAATACAATCCAAATAACACCCAAATAGACATAGTGTAGCAAAATTTGCTACATTATATCTAACTTAATATCAATAGATTAAATTAAAAATAAAATATAACTGTATCAAGATGTGCTACACTTAAAATTTTATCGCATTCATTATCAATTTGTTATAATCGGGAACAATATTTTTTAGTATTAACAAAAAAGGGAGGTTTTATGTTTAAAAGGTTTTTTATGTTGTTTGTAGTTTTGTTTGTCTGTTATCTAAGTGCTGGTGAACTAGTGGTGGTTAAGAGTTTTTCTGAAAAAGATCTGCGAATTCGGAGTGTTGGTGAATATAATGTTGTAGAACTAAAAGGTTATCCTGCAATATCTGATGTAGGCTTACCGAGGCTCCCTGATGTAAGGGATAATGTCTTAATACCATCTGGCTCTATTCCTGTGGGTGTTGAAATAGTATCTGAAGAGGTTGTAGAACTACCCGGTGAATTCAGTATTCTTCCGTCTCAACCAGATATCCCCCTACCAATGCCTGGAAAGATCTTCAATATTGAACCACCTATACCTAATACCTCTGTGTATAACAATGATCAGGTTTTTCCGTATGAAAAGATAAAAATTGTTCATCATGGGAATAAGAATGGTTTTAGCCTGGTTGGGGTTCAGCTTTTTCCATTGCGTTATAATCCTATAAAAAAGAAATTGTATTTTGCATCGAAGATTACTTATAAAGTTATTTATAAAGAAGGTAAATACCCAAATTATATTCCATCAGAGTTTCAAAAAAGGATATTTGAGGAAGAAATAGATAAAATAGTAGTAAACCCAAACGATGTGAAGACATTTTCTCCAATAGTTGGTAATCCAACAATATTAACTCCTTCTTTGCTTTCACCTGATACCGTTCTTTATGTTGTGATCTCAGAACCCCCAATAGATACATGTTTCAACAGACTCGTTCAATGGAAGACAAAGAAAGGTGTTCCTGCGAAGATGGTAACAAGGACTTGGATAAATTCAAATTATACTGGTGTTGATATACAAGAAAAGATAAGGAATTTTATCATAGATGCCCATAATACATGGGGTACAGTCTATGTGTTATTAGGAGGTGCAGCAGACCATAAAACAGCAGGTGAAAATATAATACCTGCAAGGGATGCATGGTATATTAAATCTTATGCTGGATATTACTATGATGAAGACACAATACCTTGTGATTTATATTATGCGGATTTAGATGGAAACTGGAATTATGATGGTAATAATGTTTTTGGGGAACTTACTGATAATGTTGATATGTATGCAGATGTTTATGTTGGAAGGGCATCTGTAGATAATATTGCAGAAGCTCAAAATTTTGTAAACAAGGTTCTTGCTTATGAAAAAAACCCACCATCTGGCTATATCAAGAAAATGCTCCTTCCAGGTGCAATCTTGTGGACCACATATGAAGAGAGTGACTATCTTTTGGATTCAATTGCAGATATGACCCCAGCAGGTTGGAGGGATACGAAATTGTACGAAAGAATTGGTAATCTTAATGCAGGTGCAATGGTCGATTCATTGAATTCCGGTTATGGATTAGGTCAATGGAATGGTCATGGTAATCAAGATGGAATTTACCTAAGCACTTCTACTCCTTATCTTACTTCTACACTCGCTGATGGTCTTACAAATGGAAACAAGTTAGGTATTTTCAATTCCATAGCATGTTTTACAGGTGCATGGGATGAAACACCTTCTGGTGATTGCTTTGCTGAACATCTTGTTAATAGAATTGGTGGAGGTGCCATTGCAGTTATTTTTAATACAAGATATGGATGGGGTGCAGTATATGGTGGTGATTATGTCCCTGGCCCTTCAGAAAGAATTGATACAACATTTCATAGAAGGATATTCTATGATGGTCTTTATAAACTTGGACAGGTTCATCATGCAGCAAAAGACCAATGGGTCCCTTATGCTGATTCAACGGGAAGATATGCTAAGACAAGATGGTGTATATATGAATTATCATTATTCGGTGACCCTGAACTTCCTATCTGGACTGATGAACCACAAAACATAATAGCGGGTTTTCCAACGACTGTTCCGCTTGGAAATTCTATTGTTTCTATATCTGCAAAAAAGTCTGATGGAACAACACCTCTTGCTAATGCACTTGTCTGCCTTATGAAAGGTGAAGAAGTATATAGTTTTGGTTTCACTGATGGAACTGGTTCAATTTCTTTCAATATAAATACAACGAGTATTGGAAAAATTTATCTTACTATAACAGCAAAGAATTTTAGACCCTATGAAGATTCAATACAAGTTATAACTTCATCAGGTCCTTATATAACCCTCCTTTCATATTCTGTATTTGATACAATAACAGGTTCAGGAAATAAAAATTATAAGATAAATCCTGGTGAAACATTTGACCTTGTTGTGAAAGTAAAGAATTACGGTTCTTTAACAGGGT
>CBFGJG010000060.1:0-10608 GCA_965649055.1 Caldifarciminota bacterium | reverse complement strand
CAGGTAGGGTTATCAAAGGAAAAGGTATGCCAGGAAGAATGGGTGTTAGAAGAAAGACAATCAAGAACTTGAAGATAAAAAAGGTTGATGTTGATAATGGCTTAATATGTATCTCAGGGCCTACTCCAGGTCCAAGAAATGGCTGGATATTAATAAGGGGAGACTATGGGTATTAATACAAAACTTTATAATAGCAATGGTCAGGAAAAGGGAAAATGTGATTTACCAGAAAATATTTTTGGTCAGAATATCAGTGAGTCTGCTATCTATTATTCTGTGAGAAGGATTCTTGCCGCAGAAAGGCAGGGAACTGCTTGTACAAAAACAAAAGGTGAAGTCAGTGGTGGTGGAAGAAAACCTTGGAGACAAAAGGGAACAGGAAGGGCAAGGGCTGGCAGTATTAGATCCCCATTGTGGAAAGGTGGAGGTGTTACGTTTGGTCCTAAAATGAGGGATTATTATTTTGAAATACCAAAAAAATTAAGGAAGAAAGCAATAATCTCAGCATTTTCCCAAAGGGCGAAAGAAGGTAGAATTTTTGTTGTTGAAAATTTTTCAATTGATACACCAAAGACAAAGTTTATTGCGGAAATGCTGAAGAATATGGGAATATATGGTTCAAAAATTCTATTTCTTTACGATGGGAAAGATAAGAATCTTTATAAGTCAGGTAGAAATATTGAAAATCTAACAATAGTTGAAGCATACAAGGCTAACCCTTACCTTGTTCTGAAACATAAATACATTGTTTTCACAGAGGATGGTTTAAAACAACTTGAGGGGGTGATTTCGTGAAGGAACCCAGAGATATAATTCTAAGACCACATATAACTGAAAAAATGACACAGGAAAAAGAAAATTTTAAATATGCATTTGAGGTTGCTATAGATTCAAATAAACATGAGATAAAGAAAGCAATTGAACAATTGTTTAAGGTTAAAGTTATTGATGTGAAGACCGTGATTGTTAAAGGAAAGGTTAAAAGACTGGGAAGATTTGAAGGGAAGAGAAAAGATTGGAAGAAAGCAATAGTTACATTGAAAAAAGGCGATGTAATTCCATTATTTGAAGGAGTATAATATGGGAATCAAGAGTTATAAACCTGTTACACCAACATTGAGGTGGAGAAAATCTCAGGATTATTCAGAGATTACAGAAACAGAACCCGTAAGGGCTCTAACAGTTGCCAAAAAAAGGATTTCCGGAAGAAACAACACAGGTAGAGTAACAGTCCGATTCAGAGGTGGAGGGAATAAAAGGAGATACAGGATTATTGACTTTAAAAGGGATAAGATAGGAATAGAAGGTAAAATAAAATCAATTGAATATGACCCTAATAGATCATGTAGAATTGCCCTTGTTGCCTATGCAGATGGTGAAAGAAGGTATATACTTGCACCAAACGGGCTTTCGGTAGGGGATAAGATTATCAGTGGTGAAGATGTTCCTATAAAGATTGGGAATACACTTCCCATAAAAAATATCCCACTTGGAACAGAGATACACAATATTGAATTGAAACCTTTCGAGGGCGGAAAACTTGTTCGTTCAGCAGGTCTTTCAGCACAGATTCTTGCCAAAGAAGGTGATTATGCTCATATAAGGTTGCCTTCAGGTGAAGTGAGACTTATAAGTGTAAATTGCAGGGCAACTATTGGAACAGTTGGAAATATTGAGAAAACAGGGGTTGTAATTGGTAAGGCTGGAATAAATAGATATAAAGGGAGAAGACCAAGATCAAGGGCTATTGCAATGAATCCTGTTGATCACAAAATGGGTGGTGGTGAAGGTCGTTCCAAAAGTAACAAACATCCATGCTCTCCAACAGGTGTCCTTGCAAAAGGTTTCAAGACAAGAAACAAGAAGAAATATTCAAATAAATTCATAGTTAAGAGGAGGAGGTAAATGGGAAGGTCAAGCAAGAAACCACCATTCGTAGATGCAAAACTTTTGAAAAGAATAGAAGAAATGATAAAGAAAGGACAAAAGAAACATATTAAGACATATTCAAGGGCATCAATGATAATTCCTGAATTTGTTGGTTTCACAATTGAGATACATAATGGAAAAAAGTTCATACCTGTTTACATAACCGAATCTATGGTAGGACATAGACTTGGTGAATTTGCTCCTACGAGGTATTTCAAGGCTCACTCCGGAACAAGAAAAGAAGAGACTGGTGAGACAACCGGACAACAAGAAGTGAAAAAGAAGGAGTAATAAATGGAAGCAAAAGCAATAGAGAAATACGTTAGGGTTTCACCTTTAAAGGCAAGAAGAATAGTTCAGTTAGTTCAAGGGAAAAATGTTAAAGATGCACTCGCTATACTTGATTTCACAAAGACAAAAATCGCCCATCATTTGTGGAAGGCAATTCATTCTGCGAGTATGAATTTAATTAATAATTCAGGTGATACCAAGATAAAAGAAGAAGACCTGTTTGTCAAATCTGTGAAGATAGAAAAAGGACCGATGTACAAAAGACTCAAAGAAGCTTCTCAGGGAAGAGGTGTGATAATAAGGAGAAGAACCTCACATATAATAGCTATAGTTGAGGACAGGAGGTAGGTTTGGGGCAAAAAACAAATCCGATTGGTTTTAGAATAGGAATTAACAAAGACTGGTATTCAAGATGGTTTGATGATGGGAAAGAAATAGGGAAGAAACTTAAAGAAGATATGATTATAAGAAAGTACCTGATGGAAAGATTGAAGGATGGATGGGTCTCAAGGATTGAAATAGAAAGAACCTCGAGAAAATTAAGGATAATTATCTTCACTGCGAGACCGGGACTTGTAATCGGTAAAGGTGGTGACCAGGCAGACTCTCTGAAAGCCGAGATAAAAAAACTGATTGGTTGGGAAGAAAAAGAAGAAATCGAAAAGAAAGACAAAAAAGGAAAGACAGAAAAAAGAGATAGTTTCCAGTTAGATGTTAAAGAAATCAAATTTCCAGAGCTTGATTCGAGACTTGTTGCTTACCAGATAGCAAGACAGATTGAAAAAAGAGTTTCTTATAGAAGGGCAATGAAAAGAGCTGTGCAGAATGCAATGAGGTTGGGTGCAAAAGGTATTAAGGTAAAATGTTCTGGAAGACTTGGTGGTGCTGAAATTGCAAGGAGCGAATGGTACAAGGAAGGTAGAACCCCTTTACACACAATTGATGCAAATATTGATTACTGGACAGATACTGCTTTTACTACTGCTGGAACCGTTGGTGTAAAGGTATGGATATATAAAGAGGAGGTCCAATAATGTTAATGCCAGCAAGGGTAAAATTCAGAAAACAACAACGTGGTAGAAGAAAAGGTCTATCTAAAGGTGCCAAACAACTTGATTTTGGAGAATACGGGCTTCAGGCATTAGAATCAGCTTGGGTTAAGGCAAATCAGATAGAAGCAGCAAGGGTTGCAATAACAAGATATTTGAAGAAAAGCGGAAAATTATGGATAAGAATTTTCCCTGATAAACCCGTCACAAAAAAACCTGCCGAGACAAGGATGGGTAAGGGAAAAGGTAATCCCGAATACTGGGTTGCTGTGGTAAAAAGGTGCAGAATAATATTTGAATTAACAGGTGTTGATGAGGAAACTGCAAAAAAGGCATTAAAACTCGGTGCTTCAAAACTCCCAATGAAGACAAAATTTGTAAAGAGAGAAGGGGTGTTATAATGAAAGCAAAAGAATTGAGGGAACTGAACGAAAAGGAACTTCAGTCTAAACTCCATGAACTAAAGGAGAATCTGTTTAATTTGAGATTCCAGAAGACAATGGGGAACCTTGCAAGTCCTGCCGAATTCAAAAGGGTTAAAAAGGATATAGCAAGAATTCTAACTGTGATGAGAGAAAAGGGGATGAAGATATGAAAAAGAAAAGGATTGGTAAAGTGGTTAGTAATAAGGCTGATAAGACAATTGTTGTAGAAGTAGAAAGAATTTTTAAACACCCGCTTTATAAAAAATATATAAAGAAAAAAAATAAACTTATGGCTCACGACGAAAAGAATGAGGCTAATATAGGTGATATTGTTGAAATTATAGAGACAAGACCGATCTCAAAAAGGAAAAGATGGAATCTCCATAAGATTATAAAAAGAGAGGTAGGTGATGTATGATTCAGGAATATTCAAGATTAGTAGTTGCCGACAACACAGGTGCTAAAAAAGCAATGTGCGTGAAAGTTATGGGTGGTTCTCATAGAAGATATGGAACTATAGGAGATATTATTGTTGTTACAATAAAAGACGCCATACCGGCAAGCCCTATAAAAGAAGGAACTATTCATAAAGCAGTGATAGTAAGGACTAAAAAAGAACTAAGAAGAGAAGATGGAACTTACATCAGGTTTGATGAGAATGCTTGTGTATTGATAGACCAGAATAATGAACCAAAAGGAACCAGGGTTTTTGGACCTGTAGGAAGAGAATTGAGGGATAAGAAATTTACAAAGATTATTTCACTCGCAGCGGAGGTTGTATGAATCTGAAAAAAGGTGATCTTGTGGTTGTGTTATCCGGTGATGATAAAGGGAAAAAAGGAAAGATTAAATTTGTAGATATTAAGAAAAAAAAGGTAATAGTTGAAGGTGTTAATTTTGTTAGAAAACATACTAAACCGAGAAGGATGGGAGAACAGGGTGGTATAATGGAAATAGAGGCTGGAATAGATATTTCTAATGTATTGCTTGTATGCCCAAGGTGTAAAAAACCGGCAAGGGTTGGAAGAACAAGGCTTCAGGATGGTAAAAGAGTAAGATATTGTAAAAAATGTAAAGAAGTTATAGATTAGAGGTGAATATGAAATATATTCCAAGGATAAAGAAATATTACTATGATGTTGTGTTAAAAGAGATGATGAAAAAATTTGGTTATAAGAATGTTTTCGAATGTCCAAAACTTGTGAAGATAGTAATAAATTGTGGAGCAGGTGAAATAGCAAGGGACAATAAATTGATGGATAACCTTATAAGGGATATTTCTATCATAACCGGTCAGAAACCAGTAATAACAAGGGCAAAAAAGGCAGTCTCAAATTTCAAGATAAGAAAAGGTATGCCAATAGGACTCAAAGTGACCCTTAGAGGTGATAGGATGTATGAATTTTTTGATAGATTAGTGAATGTTGCAATACCAAGGATTAGAGATTTTAGAGGACTATCACCTGATTCCTTTGATGGTAGAGGTAATTACACATTTGGCATTACTGAACAACTCATATTTCCAGAGATTGAATTTGATAAAGTTCAAAACATTTTTGGAATGGATATAACCTTTGTTACAACTGCAAAAAATGACGAGGAAGCAAAGGAATTTCTTACACTTTTAGGTATTCCATTCAGAAAATCGGAGGTAAAATAAATGGCAAGAAAATCTATGATTTTAAAGGCCCAGAAGACCCCTAAGTTTAAAGTAAGAAAGAAAAATAGATGTTCAAGATGTGGAAGACCAAGAGGTTATTACAGAGATTTCGGTCTCTGTAGAATTTGTTTAAGGGAACTTGCTTTAAAAGGGGAAATTCCTGGGGTTAAGAAAGCAAGTTGGTAAGGAGGCACAATGCTACAAGATCCAATCAGTGATATGATAACCAAGATTAATAATGCTTCAAGGGCAAAGAAAAAAACGGTGGAAATTCCTATTTCTAATATTAAGAGGGAAATTGTCAGGATTCTTTTTGAAGAAGGTTTCATTGCAAATTATGAATTTACTGAAGATAAGACAAAAAACAAAATTATTATAACATTGAAATATGTTGATGGTATACCTGCCATTACAAAGTTAGAGAGGGTTTCAAAACCTTCAAGAAGGGTTTATGTTAATGTTGACAAAATACCTGTTGTAAAGAACGGATATGGTGTTGCGATTCTTTCAACTTCAAAAGGTATTATGACAGGGGAAAAGGCAAGAAAGGAAAATACAGGTGGAGAACTTCTTTTAACTGTCTGGTGAGGAGGATAAATGTCAAGGATAGGAAAAAAACCAATACCAGTTCCACAGGATGTAAAGATTGAAATCAACGGAAATAGGATAAAGGTCAAAGGAAAATTAGGTGAATTGGAAAAAGAATTCTCAAATGATATAAAAATTGAAATGAAAGATAATTCAATTGTTATAACAAGGAAAGACGATTCAAAAAAACAGAAAGAATTACACGGGCTCACACGTGCACTTATAAGTAATATGATAAAAGGCGTCCAGGAAGGATATATGAAAGTACTTGAGGTGCACGGTATTGGATATAAAGCAGAGATGCAGGGAAAAAATCTCAAACTTCTCCTTGGTTTCAGTCATCCAGTAATAGTTACTCCTATTGATGGTGTTGATATAAGTGTCGAGATAGATGAGAATACAAAGATACCCCAAATTATTGTGAAAGGTATTGATAAAGAAAAAGTCGGTCTTATGGCTGCAACTATAAGGAATTATAGAGAACCAGAACCTTATCAGGGTAAAGGTATAAGATATAAAGGGGAATATATAAGAAGAAAAGAAGTAAAGAAAGGAGTGTAACTTGAATACTGCAAAAGAGAGGATTATTAAGAGGAAAAGAAGACATAACAGGATAAGAAAGAAGATTATTGGAACACAAGAAAAACCGAGATTCTCAGTGTTCAAAAGTTTGAAACATATGTATGTTCAGATAATTGACGATATCAGAGGCGAAACAATTTTAGGCCTTTCCACATTGAGTAAAGATGTTAAAGAGAAAATAAAAGGTAAGAAAAAAACTGAACAGGCATTCATTTTAGGTGAAATGGTGGGAAAACTCGCAATTGAAAAGGGGTTAAAAGAGGTTGTTTTTGACAGAGGCGGATTTAAATACCATGGTAGAGTTAAAGCAGTTGCGGATGGCGCAAGAAAATCAGGTCTGAAATTTTAGGAGGTTTGATGATATTAAAAAAGAAAAGAGAGAACATAGATCCAAGAAATCTTAATCTTGAAGAAAAAACTATCTATGTTGCAAGGGTTGCAAAGGTTGTAAAAGGAGGGAAAAGGTTCAAATTTTCAGCATGGGTTGTTATTGGTGATAGAAATGGTTATGTAGGTCTCGGACACGGGAAAGCACTTGAAGTGCCTGATGCAGTCAGAAAAGCGAAAGAGAATGCAAGAAAGAATATAATAAAGATCCCGATAATTAAAAATACTATCCCACATGAAATTGTATCAAAATATAAAGCGAGTAAGATAATAATGAAACCTGCATCACCTGGAACGGGAATAATTGCCTGTGATGCAGTGAGAGCAGTATTTGATCTTGGTGGGGTGAAAGATGTCTTAACTAAATCACTCGGTTCTTCTACAACTGTTAATCTTGTGAAGGCAGTGTTTTTAGGATTGCAGAATATGAAAACACCTGAAATGGTGAAAAAAATAAGACACAAGGATATCTTTGAAGGGAGGTTGAAAGGTGCCCAGAATGCTGAAGGTTGAATTAATAAAAAGTGTTATTGATATTCCTGAAAAACAGAAAAGGACTGTGAAGGCGTTAGGACTAAGAAAACTGCATAGAAAGGTTATATTACCGGACAATCAACAGGTCAGGGGAATGATAGAGAAGGTGAAACATTTATTAAAAGTGGAGGAGATAGATGGTTGAATTGTGGAATCTAAGGCCACCCAAAGGTGCAGTAAAGAAAAAGAAAAGACTTGGTAGAGGTTCAGGTTCAGGGCATGGTAAAACTTCAGGAAGGGGAGATAAAGGGCAGAAGGCGAGAAGTGGTGGAACAAAGGGAAAAGGGTTTGAAGGTGGACAGATGCCATTGATAAGAAGAATACCTAAAAGAGGTTTCTCAAATCCATTCAAAACAATTTATGACATAGTTAATCTTAATCAATTGAATAAATTTGAAGAAGGTGAAGAAGTGACAGTTGAGAAGATGAAGGAAAGAAGATTAATTTCAGGTAATTATCCAGTAAAAATACTTGGTAAAGGAGATTTAGAGAAGAAATTAATAGTATTTGCAAACAAATTTTCTAAATCCGCTGAAGAAAAAATAAAACAAAAAGGTGGAGAGGTAAGGTTAATATGATAAGGGCATTTGGTGATATTTGGAAGATACCTGATTTGAGAAAGAAGATAATATTTACAATAATTATATTGATAGTTTACAGAATTGGAAGTCATATTCCCTGTCCGGGTGTAAACACAAAAGCCTTAACAGCAGCATTCGAAAGTATGAAAGGTTCTGTATTAGGTCTTTATGATGTTTTTGTCGGTGGTAATTTAAGCAGGGCTACTATTTTTGCGCTTGGAATAATGCCTTATATAAGCGCATCCATTATTTTACAAATACTTGGTGTTACCATACCATATTATCAAAAACTTGCAAAAGAAGGTGAAGAAGGAAGAAGAAAAATGAACCAACATACAAGATATTTGACTGTTTTTCTTGCAGCAATAAATTCATTTGGTATTTCAGCATTCCTTCAAAGCCTAAATGCATCTGGTCAGGCAGTTGTTCCTTATCCGGGTTCTCTTTTTGTTTTTTCAACTATAGTTACTATGACTGCCGGAACTATATTTGTTATGTGGTTAGGTGAACTGATTACTGATAAAGGTATTGGAAACGGAATTTCTCTAATAATTATGATAGGTATACTTGCGAGATTCCCTAATGAGATGATAGTGTTCATTAGAGAACTTACAACAGGCATTAGAAGCTGGCTTTTTGCAATCTTCTTTGTTGTCTTTGCTGTTCTTATTATTGCTGCTGTGGTTATAGTAACACAAGCACAGAGAAGGGTTCAGGTTCAATACGCAAGAAGAGTTATCGGTGGAAAAATATATGGTGGTCAAAGCACGCATTTGCCATTGAATGTGAACGCTGCAGGAGTTATTCCTATTATATTTGCCCAATCAGCACTTATGATCATTCCTACGTTTGCCAACGTATTCAATAAATATGGATGGGCTCAGACAATTATGCAATTCTTTTCACCGAGCAGTTTCCTCTACAATTTCTTTTATGTGTTGCTAATAATTGTCTTTGCTTATGTTTATACTGCTATTGTTATAAATCCACAGGAACTTGCAGAGAATATGAAAAAATACGGTGGATTTATACCTGGAATTAGACCGGGAAAACAGACAGCAGATTATATTGATAAAATTATCTCAAGGATAACATTACCTGGAGCGATATTCTTTGCATTTATTGCGATTCTTCCATCTATACTTATTACCAAGTTTCACCTCCCGTTTTATTTTGGCGGAACCTCGCTTCTCATTGTAGTTGGTGTTGCACTTGATACAGTTCAGCAGCTTGAAAGCCAGCTTCTAATGAGACATTATGATGGTTTTGTAAAGAAGGGAAAGATTAGAGGAAGAAGAAGATGAAGTTAATTTTCCTGGGTCCACCAGGTAGTGGAAAAGGAACACAGGCTAAAGTAATTTCTGAGGAATTAAATATTCCTTATTTGTCTACAGGTGATGCACTGAGAGATTCAACTGAATTAGAAATAAAAAAAATATTAAGAGAAGGTAGTTTTGTCCCTGATCAAGTAGTATTTAATGTTGTTATAGATTTTATTAAAGATAAAAACTCTTTCATACTTGATGGATACCCAAGGAATGAGAGGCAGGCTGTTTTACTTGACGAATATCTTTCTTCTAAAAATTCCAAACTTGATTATGTGATAAATATTACCTTAAATGATAATGTTATAATAGAAAGACTATTGGATAGATTTGTATGTAGAAATTGCAACACAATTTATAACTTAAGGACCTATAAACCTAAAAAAGAAGGAATTTGCGATAAATGTGGTGGTCCTTTGGTGAAAAGGGATGATGATAATGAAGAGACAATCAGAAAGAGAATCGATCTTTACTATGTTGAGACGAAACCTCTTATTGATTATTACAATAGGAAATCAATTCTAAGAAACATTAACGGTGTAGAAAACCCTGAACAGGTAAAACAAAAAATTTTAAAATTGATAAAAAGTGGCGAAGACTAAAGGAATACAGGTAAGAGGTAAAGTGATTGAAAAATTGCCAGATACAAAATTTAAGGTGAAACTTGAATTAAGTGGTGAACCTGTTGTCCTCGCTCATATTTCAGGTAAAATGAGAATGAATTATATAAGAATAGAGGAAGGTGATACCGTGATTGTAGAATTATCACCTTATGACCTTACAAAAGGTAGAATTATTTACAGGGAAAAATAGGAGGAATTATGAAAGTTAGAGCATCGGTGAAGAAAATATGTCAACATTGCAAGATAATTAAGAGAAAAGGAATAGTTAGGGTTATATGTAAAAACCCAAAACATAAACAGAGACAAGGATAGGAGGTAAAATTGGCAAGGATTGCAGGTGTTGATCTTCCAGCAAATAAAAGGGCTTTTATTGCTCTTACATACATTTATGGAATTGGAAGAACTTCTGCTCTTAAGATACTTGAAGAAGCAGGAGTTGATAAAATGAAGAAAATTAAAGAATTAAGCGATACAGAAATTGATAAAATAAGAAAGGTGATTGAATCAAATTATAAAGTTGAAGGTGCTTTAAAGGCTGAGGTTAAGCAAAATATAAAATCGCTCATTATAAAGAAATGTTATAGGGGCATAAGACATGCAAAAAGTCTTCCTGTTAGAGGACAGCGAACAAGGA
>CBFGJG010000059.1:0-10684 GCA_965649055.1 Caldifarciminota bacterium | reverse complement strand
ACCATCTTTTTCCTAACTTAAAAAATTATTTTTTGCAATTTCATTACCCCTATCTTCACTATTAAAACTTACCACCATGTGCATGATCTTTTCCATTATTTTTTGACTTTGCTCTTGACTTTTTTCATTTAATCTGTTAAATAATTCTATGAACAGTATAAGGATTTTTATAACAGGTGGAACATTTGATAAAGAGTATAATGAATTAACAGGCGAACTTTATTTTAAAGAGACCCATATCCATCAGATGCTTGAACTTGGAAGATGCAAAGTCCCTGTGGAAATAAGAACTTTAATGATGATAGATAGCCTTAATATGACTGACGAAGATAGGGAAATAATAGCATTGAATTGCCAGAAATGCGAGGAAGACAGGATAATAATAACACATGGGACAGATACAATGGTTGAAACAGCAAAGGTTATTGCTGAAAAAGTTAAGAATAAAACAATCGTTCTCACAGGTGCTATGATACCATACACATTTGGAAGTTCAGATGGCCTTTTTAATCTTGGTTCTTCTATTGCGTTTGTCCAGGTTCTCCCTCACGGAGTCTATATTGTAATGAATGGAAGATACTTCAACTATGATAATGTGAGAAAGAATAAGAAAACAGGTATATTTGAAGAGATAAAATCAAAAGATTAAATTTTTTTTGAAACACTTACCTTCAAACCGAAAGGTTCACCGGGATAGTATTCTCCATTAGAATAACCAAAATTTGTATAGTATTTTTTGTTCAAGAGATTATTCACTGAAAAATTTATCTTTATATCCCTTACATTTTTAATAATACCGGTATTTATGATATAGTAAGAAGGTATATCATCAAAATTTATCTTTTTTACATTTCCATTGTAAACAAAACCAATGAATATTTCAGGTTCTTTAAAAATGAAAAGATTTAGTTTGAAACTATTTTTTGGTATATGCTGGAGAAAAAATTGATTTGTGTTGTGAAACTCCTTCCCATCCGTGTATTTTATTATGGTGTTAAATTTAAGAAATTCAAGATTAAAAGATAAACTTAGATTTAAACCTTCCGTGAATACTGAATCAATATTATCAGGTATCCAGTTCTCATTAAGGCTTATTTTATTTCTTATCCATTTTTTGAAGAATGAAAGATCAATATATTCTTTAAATTTTAATCCAATAATTATCTCGTTTGATTTTTCCGATTTAAGTTCAGGATTTGAATAATTTGGCCAGAATAATTCATTGTACGATGGTTTCCTGTAATCTTTTGTTAATAAAATATATAGATTTATAGGTTTTATCAGTGATAAACCAATAAATTCGTTGTGATTAAATCCTGTAATTTTATCATAGTTTATACTCGCACCCATATTGATAATAAAATTTTTTATATTATTTTGAAATCTTTGTGATAAAAGTATAGAAAAGTTATCTTTTCCCCATAATGTGTCAAGCCCTTTCATATATATTGAATCAAATCTTACACTAAAATTAAAGAATTTATCAAAAGAGAATTTTAAGCCAGCTGTGTATACCCTGTAATCATCTGTTTCATCGACAATGTTCCCTGTAAAATAATCACGATACCTTGAATATGGAATCATTTTTGAATAGGAGATATATGGTAAAATATTTATATTATCCCTTTTCAAATCATAAGATAAAAGAAAAAGATAATCCTTTTCATTATCATATAATGAGTAAACATCTGAATCACCAAATTCCGGAATAAATGAAAAAGGTTTTGGACCGGGAAGACCTGTTTTCTTGTATGTCCAATCTAAGAAGATATTTCTGTCAATGTATGAAATATTAAAAATTCTTCCATCTGAATTTTTCCTGTATCCACCAAAATCCCTGAAATAAATTGAAAGCCCTTTTCCTTTAATCTCCTTTGAGAAGATTAATCTTAAGTCATTATGATTTCCAACTGTTAATGATATATTATTTTTTATTTTTTTATTTAAGTTTATAACACCATCCATTGAACCTTCAGAGATTGAGAAACTACTTTTAAAAATCTCAACATTATATATTGTTTCAATTGGAATGAGACTAATATCAAATATTCCTGTCTTTATATCATTAACAGGGATACCATTCAGATTAAAGATAAGATTCTTTGATGAATTTGATTTTATTGATAACTGATTTAAAAGCAGAGGTGAACCATAGGAAAAAAGATTCAGTTCTGTTAAAGATAAAAAAAGTTCGTTTGTCTCAGAAAAATAATTTAACATCGTTGAGTCAATGTATTCATAAGAAAAATATTTATTTATATCACCTTTAATTGTTATTCCTTCAATAATGTATTCTTGTGAAAATAATAATAAAATCATATTTTTAACCGCCTTGTTAATGGATATATTATAAATATAAATACAAATGTTCCTGAAAGAATATGTATAAGGATGAAAGGTAAACCTGCAATTACATAACCTATAAATGTATTTTTTGTCAGAAATATTATGAAACCAGTTATTGTTGTTATGATATCATAGAATAATATTGAAGTAAATCCCAGTATTCCACAGATGAAAACATTTTTTTTATTTATAATTCTATAAATACCACCTGATATACCTACAATTGCGCCACCTGTAATTTGTGAAAGGAGAAGAAATAAAGGTGATGGACCAAATGGATTGAAGTATCCATAGATTAAAAATGTCATTATACCTGTTAGAATTCCACCTGAGAATCCTGTTATAAAACCAGATATGAATATGGCTGGAAGAACAAGTTCTACATTTGGGATGAATGAAAGCAGATATCCCAAAGAGATTGCAAGTGCAGTCATAAGGATTGATGTCGTGAATCTTGTGTATAATTTCATTTTTTATTTATATGTTTCGAATGTAAAAACTTCTTCAAATGGTTTTCTACCCCTGTCCTTTGGTTCTTCCGCTGGAAATCCTATAGGTGTCAATGCAACAACACGAATATCTTCGGGAATATTTAAAACCTTCTTTACTTCTTTCTCATCAAATGCACCAATCCAGCAAGTTCCAAGCCCTTCATCTGTTGCAGCAAGTATTATATGGTCCATTGCTATCGCAAGGTCAACCGGATAGGAACTCATATATCCACCCATTTTACCATATGCAATCTCTTCAATAGCACAACCACAGACTATAACATCCGCATCTGCCATCCACATCTGCTTCTTGCATGCATCTGCAACCTTTTTCTTTCTTTCTTCATCCTTTATAACGATGAATTTCCATGGTTGTATATTCTTTGCAGAAGGTGCAATACGACCCGCTTCGAGTATCCTTCTCAGGACATTATCCGGTATCCTGTCTTTTCTATATTTTCTTACACTCCTTCTTTTTTTAATAACATCATAAAATTCCATACAAACTCCTTTCTATGTTTTTAAATTCTGAGATACCCATTCTTCCCATTTTTCAGTATCTTTACCAAAATCCTTCCCTGTTAATTCGTTTAATATAATTATTGCTATTTCTTCTATTTCCTTATTGTAAGATTGGGAATTTTTCAATTTTAGTTCCTGCAATTCTTTAACTAAAGAGAGAATCGGGATAACAAATTCTTTAGCCTTAATTTTTTTCACCTGAACAAGATATGAGATCTTTTTTAATGCCGAATATTTTTTCAGGATTTCTTTCCCTTGCAGTGTTGTAATCATAAAATCAAGAACTGTTTTATCGTTGATCTCAGAAATTAAGTCAAACGCATAATTCATAATATTTCTATCATCAGGATCACCTGTATCAAGTGAATCTATAAAAGATGTTATAATCTCTATGCTCCTTTTATCTTTTATATTTGCAAGCCTTTCAAGTGCATTTTTTCTTAGATTTTTATCATCTAAAAGAGAAACTAATTCATAGAATTTCTTTCCATTTATGACATTTTTTGTTTTAGATTTATTTAAAAATGTTCCAATAAAAACAATTAAAAGGAAAATAACAACAACGAGGAAAAAGATTAATCCAAATATCTTTGTTAATTCAACCTCAACTTCCATCTAAAATCCTTTTTTACAATTTTACCATTTCAAAGTATTATGTCAAATAGAAATTGGGTTAGGTCATAGAAATTAATCATTATTGTAAACCACATTTTTTAATTATCTTCTTGACTTTTTTTATTTTCTGATTATAAATTTAAATACGGAGGTTCTTATGAAAACAAGAAATATAAAAGCACCAAGAGGAAATAAAATTTCCTGTAAATCGTGGCTTATTGAAGCACCTATGAGAATGCTTATGAATAATCTTGATAGAGAGGTTGCAAAAGACCCTGATAATCTCATTGTTTATGGTGGTAAGGGAAAAGCAGCAAGGAACTGGGAGTGCTATTACAAGATTATAGAGACATTAAAGAAAATGGATGTTGACGACACATTACTCATTCAGTCCGGTAAACCTGTTTGTTTATGGAAGACACACACCTGGGCTCCAAGGGTTCTTATTGTCAACTCTATGCTTGTTCCCAAATGGGCGACATTCGAGGAATTTACAAGGCTTGAAGAGATGGGATTGACTATGTATGGACAGATGACAGCTGGTAGCTGGATATACATTGGAACACAGGGGATTTTGCAGGGAACTTATGAAACTGTTTTTTCACTTGCAAACGAGGAATTCGGCGGTTCCCTAAAAGGGAAATGGGTTCTTTCGTCTGGACTTGGTGAAATGGGAGGTGCACAACCACTCGCCTTCACTATGAATGATGGTGTTTCTATTATAATAGAAGTGGATAAGAGGGCAATAGATAGAAGGATTAATACCAAATACCTTGATACATGGACAGATAATCTCGATGAAGCATTGAGAATAAAAGATGAACATATCAGGAATAATAAACCAATCTCAATAGGACTTCTTGCAAATGCAGCAGATATAATTCCTGAACTCGCAAAGAGAGATATAGTCCCTGATGTTGTTACAGACCAAACCGCTGCACATGACCCGTTGAATGGGTATATTCCAAGAGGTCTTTCAGTAGAAGAGGCAGCTGAGTTGAGAAAGAAAGACCCTGATAAGTATCTTAAACTTGCATACGATTCAATTGCTATTCATGTCTCTGGCTGGCTTGAACTTATGAAGAAGGGTGCAAGGTCATTTGAGTATGGTAATAATATAAGGGAGAGGGCAAGACAGGCAGGTGTGAATGATGCGTTCTTAATACCGGGATACGTTCCAAAATATATAAGGCCACTCTTCTCAAAAGGTAGCGGGCCATTCAGGTGGGTTGCTTTATCAGGTAAAAAACAGGATATATATGAGACTGATAAGATGATAATGGAAAACTTCAAGGATGAGCACCTGATAAAATGGATAAAGACAGCCCAGAAAATGGTAAAATTCCAGGGACTTCCTGCAAGAATCTGCTGGCTTGAATATGGGGATAGGGCAAAAGCAGGTTTACTGATGAATAAGATGGTTAAAAAAGGTATAGTATCAGCACCTATAGTGATCGGTAGAGACCATCATGATACCGGAAGTGTGGCTTCACCATACAGGGAAACAGAGGCAATGAAAGACGGCTCTGATGCAATTGCTGACTGGCCTATTCTTAATGCATTACTAAATACTGCTTCAGGTGCAACCTGGGTTTCTGTCCATCATGGAGGCGGTGTGGGTATTGGTTATTCAATCCATGCAGGTATGGTGATTGTAGCCGATGGAACAAGAGAACAGGAAAAGAAACTTGAAAGGGTTTTAAATAATGATTGTGGGCTTGGAGTTGTGAGGCATGCAGATGCAGGATACGAAATCGCAATAAACACAGTGAAAAAGAAAAAGATAAGGATGCCAATGCTTAAATGATAGATTTACTGATAAAAAATGGATATATAATAACAATGAAAGGCGGACTTAAAAAGGGAAAAAATTTTGACCTTGGGATTATAAAGAAAGGAGATATAGGGATAAAAGATGGAAAGATATCATATATTGGTGAATATGATGGAAATGCGAAGAAGATTATAGATGCGGAAGGGAATGTTGTGATTCCTGGTTTTATTGACCCGCATACACATACACTTTTTGCAGGCAACAGGGTTAATGAGTTTGATATGAAAATCAGAGGAAAAAGTTATATGGAAATAAGGAAAGAGGGTGGCGGGATTATGAGCACAGTGAAAAAAACAAGGGAAGCGAAAAAAGAAGAACTTATAAATATATTGAAAAACAGATTAAAAGATATGTTAAAATGGGGTGTGACATCTGTTGAAATAAAATCTGGATATGGACTTGATAGAGAAAATGAATTAAAAATGCTTGAAGTTATAAATGATATGAAGAAAGAGTTCAATGTCTATCCTACATTCATCGGTGCACATGATTTTCCACCGGAAAAGGAAAGAGAAGATTATATAAATGAAATTCTTGAAATGATACCTGAAATCCATGAAAGAAAACTTGCAGAATTTATTGATGTCTTCTGTGAAGAAACGGTTTTTACAAGAGAAGAATCAAGAAAAATTTTACTGAAAGGAAAGGAATACAAGCTTATACCAAAGATTCATGCAGATGAGATAAAATCTTCGGGCGGTTCAGAAATAGCAGGAGAAATTGGTTGTATATCTGCTGACCATCTGCTTCACCCATCTGATAAAGGACTTAAGATGATGCAGAGGGCAGGGACAGTAGCCGTCCTTCTCCCTTTCACATCTTTTTATTTAAGAGAGAATCCTGCACCTGTTGATAAAATAAAAGATAATGAAATACCCATAGCTATAGGAACCGATTTTAATCCAGGCTCTTCACCTTTGAAGTATTTACCCGTTGCAGGCTCATTTGCAACAACATACTTAAGACTTACACCTGAAGATGTCCTTGCGGGTATTACAATAAATGCAGCATATGCAATAAATGCCGGGGATAAAAAAGGTTCAATAGAAATTGGTAAAGATGCGGATATAATCATAACAAAATACAGAGATTTCAGGGAGATATTTTACTGGTTTGGAGAAAATCCTGTAAAAAAAATTATTAAAGGGGGTGAGGAAATTGAATGAAGAAACATTGAAGAATGTTATAATTGCCTATAAGATGTACCTTGCTGAAAAAACACCTGAGAATATGCTTTATCTTGCTATGAGCCTTTCTGAATACGGACTTACAACAGATGCATTTAATTTTTTAATTTCGTATCTGGATGAGGGTGGTTCTCCTTCAAATCTTCCGCAGATTATTGGCAAGTTCCCTGAAGAGATTAGGAACATAGTTTTAGAGTACACTAAACCATCCGATACAAAGGAAGAATTTGACGCACAATCTTATCTTGAAATGGCAGATCTATTATGGGATATCGGTTCTGCAGATGATGCAAAACAGAATTATACAAGGGCTATAACCGCATTCGCCGCTAAAGGTGAGATAGAAAAAGCAGAAAGCATTCTGAAGAATATTAAAAGTAAATATCCTGATGACCCGGAAATACAAAACTTTAAATTGGAAAGGGAAGATAATAAAATCCTGGAGGAGCTTCGGAAAATACAGATTTCAATCTCGAAAGATACAGAATCAGAATTAAGGTATCACCTTGGAAAGGAACTTTTAAAGGAAGGGATAAAAGAATTAGGTATTGAGGAGATAAATAAAGTAAGGGAGATAGGTGGCTCATATTATAAGGAAGGGACAAAATTATTGATAGATATCGCAATTTATCAAGGTGATTATGAGAACGCAATAAATATGATAGATGAGGTTCTTTCGGGTGATGAAAGACTTGAATATCTTTATAATATTGGTCTTAAATATCAAGAAGAAGGGAAGATAGATAAAGCACTCCAGATATTCAACAAGATATTTTCAATTTCACCTGATTATAAAGATGTTAGAGATAGGGTTTCACCACCAAAACCAAAAAAAGAAGAGGAAGTAAAACCTGCAAGGGTTGAGCCAGCACCTGTAAATGTTGAGAAAGTTGAGCATATAGAAAAAAAGAAATTAGAAAAACCAGCGAAAATAGAAGAAGAAAATATCATATTTATATAGGAGGATATAGATGGATTACGAAAATTTTTATGGATTCAAAAAAGAACCTTTTTCAGATACACCTGATGCATCATTGTTTTATAGTGGTCCTGAGCATTCAAGGGCATTCATTAAACTTCTCCATGTGATAAAGAGGAATAGAGGTCTTGGTATATTGACCGGTGAAGTTGGATGCGGGAAGTCAACCCTTGCAAGAAAACTCCTATCGGAGATTTCAAAGGATAAGAAATTTATTTCTGGTTTAATGATTTTAACTCATTCAGATTTTGAAGTTGAATGGTTCCTGAAGAATCTTGCTGTTCTTTTTGGAATAGAAGTGAATTCGTCTACAAAATCAGAAATGATCGGTCTTATTATAAAATATCTATACAATGTTCACAGGGAAGGAAAACACTGTATATTGATTATAGATGAGGCAAATAACATATCAACACAGGCTATGCTTGAAGAGATTAGGGGACTACTCAATCTTGAGCTTTCAGGTTCAAGGTTGATTACATTTATACTATGTGGAATGCCTGTTATGATGAGTAATCTGAAAACAAATAGTTCACTTTTCCAGAGAATCTCTTCTATTATTAAGCTTTCAACACTTTCATTCAATTCAACGAGGGATTATATAAAATTCAGAACAAAACAGTGTGGGGTTGATAATGATGTATTCACACCAAAAGCAGTTGAATATATTTACAGGTATTCAAAAGGTATCCCAAGGTTGATAAATGTTATCTGTGATAATGCACTTCTTGAAGGTTCAATAATAAAAAAGAATCCGGTTGACGAAGCTGTTATAAACAGGGTTTGTGAGGATCTGGAGATAGGATAATGGCAAAACAGGATAAAATTAACGAGTTGAAGATAAAAGCAAAGAATGTGCTCCTTAAGAATAAATATGATGAGGCAATAAAATTATATGAAAAGATAATTGAACTTGCACCTGAAGACCTGAAATCACTAACAGAACTTGCAGAGATATATGTAAAGAAAGGTGATACTTCAACTGCAAAAAAGTTTTACTGGAAAATTCTCGATTCATACAAGAGCCTTGATTACTATAGTAACGCGATCGCAATTGCACAGAAATTATTAAAACTTGGTGAAGATGAACTCCAGATGCTTGAGATAATTGCTGACCTTTATGCCAAACAGGGGCTTCTGGGTGATGCAACATCTGCATATTACAGGATAGCAGAAAGATTTTCAAAAGAAAATGATATAAATGGTGTTCTTTCAACTTATAAGAAGATAGTGGAACTTATCCCCAAAAAAACAGATATAAGAGAACAGCTTGTTAAAATATTTTTATCACAGAATAAGAAAGAAGATGCCCTTGAACAATTGAACATACTTTATGATATTTATAAAGAACAGGGAAGGGTGGAAGAGGCAGATAGGATTCAAGATACTATTGCTTCTGTTAAAGGTGAAAAACCACCTGAAGAAAAGAAGGAAGAAGAAATAGTATTTGAACAATCAAAAACTGTTTTCACTGAAGAGGTAGAGACCGTCAAGAAGAAAGAAAAGGAAAAAGAAGAGACCGAAGAGAAAGAGGTGAAGAAAGAAGAAGAGGAAGAAGAAATAAGTATAATCTCGGCACTTGAAGAGAGTATTGAGGAAAAGAAGGTAGATATAAAGAAAGAAAGAGAGATACCCGAACCGGATATTAAATCTATTGAAAAATCAGTAACAGACTGGATGGACTGGCTTACAGTTGCACAGCTTTATGAGTCGATCGGTTCAAACGAGGATGCAATTGAATATTATTCAAAAGCCGCTGATTATTTCTTTGATACTGGTGACCTTGTGAAAGCAGAAGAAATTTATAAGAAGATTTCGGATATAAAACCTTATGAAATAAGACCAATACAGAAGATGATCCAGATTGCTTTAAGGATAAACGATAAGGATAAAGCGGTTGAGGCATATGTTGCACTATACAACTGTCTTATGAAAAGGGGTGCTGAAGAAGAAGCAAAAAATGCACTTGATAAAGCAATAAAAATAAATCCTTCACATCCACTTCTAAAAGAGATAATACCGAAGGAAGAAGAAACTGTAAAATTAGAAGAAGTAAAGAAAGAGGAAGCTGGGATAAACTTCGAGGACCTTTTAAAAGAGGAAGAAAAAGGGATATCTATAAAGATTGAAGAGAAGGTTCCAGGCGAAGAAAATATAGAATACCTGCTTACACAGTTTAAACAGAAGATATTTGAAAATATATCTGCAGAAGATTATTCAAGCCATTATGATTTAGGTCTTACTTATAAAGAGATGGGGCTTATTGACGAAGCAATCTCACAGTTCAAGATATCTATGAAAGGTGAGAAGGAAAAATTTAAATCACTTGAAATGCTCGGTAAATGCTATGAAGAGAAGGGTGAACTTAAAACAGCAGAGATAATATACAAGAAAACAATTGAGAATGAAAAAGGTAAAAACCCGATTCCTTTGCTGGCATTCCATTATCACCTTGGTGTTCTTTATGCGAGCCAGAACAAGATAAATGAAGCAATAAATGAATTTAAGGAGATAATCAAGATTGACCCAAATTTTGGAGATGTAAAAGAGAAAATAAAAGAATTAAACAATCTTTTGATTCAATCAAAAACAAAATAAATCTAAATTCGGGAAGATCAGGGACATGGTGGTACAATTTATTATAATTAACATTTAAGTTTTGTCTAAAAATTTTATCATAAATCTCATCAATTATTATAGGTGGTATATA
>CBFGJG010000058.1:0-11296 GCA_965649055.1 Caldifarciminota bacterium | reverse complement strand
GCAATTCCTTTGAGGATTGCCCTCCCCAGGGCAATCCTCTCTTCATTCATTACCCCTATCTTCACTATCTTAACTGTACCACCATGTGCATGATCTTTTCCAAAATGGTATATTTTTTTATTTGACATTTATTCCTGATTATTATACTTTTAATCAATGAGTCTACAATATTTAATGCTTAAAAAATTTGCATTAGTAAATGGATTTATCACAGATGGAAATATATTTATCAAAAATGGTATAATTATCGTAGAAGATGGATTTATTAAGAAAATATGTAAAAAAGATGAGATTAAAGATTTAAATTGCGAAAAAATAGATGTTTATGGAAGATTAATTATTCCGGGTATTTTGAATGCACATCATCACTCATATTCTTCTTTAGCCTGCGGTCTTAAAACAAAAGATATATCAACATTCCCTAACAGGCTAAAAAATCTATGGTGGAAACTTGACAAAATTCTTGATGAAGAATTAATCTACTATTCAACATTAAAAAGCATCGTTAATGCTATAAAATCCGGGACAACTATGATTTTTGACCATCATGCATCTATGGGATATGTAAAAGGAAGTCTCAATGTCTTAAAGGAAGTTTATGAAAAAATGAATATTAAAGGGATATTATCCCTTGAAGTGTCAGAAAGGTCTAAGAAGAACCTCAAAGAGCAGATAGAAGAGAATATAAATTTTTATTTTGGGAATCTGAAGAATGATAGAATAAAAGGTATCTTTGGTCTCCATGCGAACTTCACACTTTCTGATAGGACATTAGAAGAGATTTCCAGAATAAAACCGGAAGAGATGGGAATTCATATACATTGTGGTGAAAGTCTGATAGATTTTGATTATTGTAGAAAAATTGGATATTCAGGCCCTGTCGATAGATTGTATAAATTAAATCTTTTAAATGAGATGAGTATCCTTGCACATTGTGTCCATATCTCAAATAAAGATTTAAGAATAATAAACGAAATAAAACCTACAATTGTTTCAAATCCTATATCAAATGCAAATAACAGGGTTGGATGTTTTGATTTTGAAAATATAAGAGATTATGTTCTTGGAACAGATGGGATAGGTTCTGATATTATAAATCAACTAAAATTCAGATTCTTCCAGAATTCACAAAATAAAAATCATTCCAGAGTGTTTTTTGATAATATGATAAGAACAAAAGAGAAATTCTTTCCGGAATGTGGTGGATTAAAAGAAGGTAAAAAAGCAGATATTGTAGTCCTTGACTATGTTCCATTAACTGATGTGAATAAAGATAATTTAATAAGCCATATTGTTTTTGGAAATCAAAATAGTAATGTTTATATAACTGTATCTGATGGAAGGATTTTATTCAAAGATAGAAAGATAACATTCTTAGATGAAGAAAGAATGAACGATGAATTAAAAAGTGTGATGAAAAAACTTGAAAAAAAATTCTATGCCATCACTTGAATGCGAGTTTGCAGGTATAAAGATAAAGAATCCCTTAATGACCGCAGCAGGACCAAATGTTTTGAATGCAGAACTTATGATAGATGCCTATAATAGTGGTGCTGCTTGTATTGTTACAAAGACATTCAGTCTAAAACCTGCAATGGATAAAAGACCAACTATTAAAAGAACTGTCCTAAGAGGGCTTTTAAATTCAGAAACCTGGTCCGAGTTTTCTTTAGAAAAAAATATTGAAGAAATTTTAAAAGCAAAAAAAGAAGATATCCCTTTGATGGTCTCAATAGGATATAAACCAGATGAACTGAAAGAACTTGGAAAAATTGTTGAAAAAGAGATAGAACCTATTGGGATTGAATTTTCTACACATTATATAAAAGGTGGATTATCAGAACTTGTTGAATGTGCAAAGTCTTTGAGGAAAACCGTTTCGTTACCCATCTTTTTCAAGGTATCGCCGAGTATAACAGATTTAGATTTTCTTGGTAAAGAGGTTTCAAGATATGTTGATGGATTCGTTGCAATAAACTCTTTTGGTCCTGCACTTGATTTTGACCCTGAAAATTTAGATAATATACTTGGTTCTGAAAATGGATATGGATGGCTTTCAGGTCCACCAATCTTACCAATTGCATTAAGGATTGTTGATACATTAACATCAATTCAGGATAAACCAGTTATAGGTGTTGGTGGTATATCAAAGGGAATAGATGTGATAAAATTCATTATGGTTGGTGCATCGGCAGTCCAGATATGTTCTGAGGCAATAAAAAAAAGACATACAATTTATGGGGAAATATTGAATGAGATAGAAGAATTCCTGAATAAGAAAGGGTATAATTCTCTAAATGAAATAAAAGGGATATTCAAGGAAGCAAGAAAGAATAGAAAGATTTATTCATATAGGGCAAGGGCATATGTTAAAATAGAATCTTGTGATGGATGTAAGGCGTGTCTATTAAATTGTTTTAAGAAGGCAATAATGGTAGAAGAAAAAGCATATATTGATACAGAGAAATGTATCGGGTGTGGTTATTGTATTGATTTCTGTCCAAAACATGCGATAAAATTAAAGGAGGAATAGTGGATAAAATATTAGAAATTGCAAAAAAATATGAAGATTATACAGCGCAGAATCTTTCCGAGATAGTTAAGATAAAATCTTTAAGTGGTGAAGAGAAAGATGTTATTGAAAAGATAGAATCTATTTTGAAAAAAGAAAATTTTGATGATGTCTGGACAGATAACCTGGGGAATCTTATTGGCAAAATTGGGAAAGGCGAAAAGATAATAGCAATCGATGCACATATTGATACAGTTGATGTTGGCGAACGCTCATTATGGGATTTTCCGCCATTTTCAGGTGATATAAAGGATGGTTTTGTATATGGAAGGGGTTCGTCCGACCAGAAAGGTGGTGCTGCATCAATGATAACAGCAGGGAAGATATTAAAAGAGATAGGTTTTGATGGTACGACCATACTTTTTGTATTTTCAGTTATGGAAGAAGATTGTGATGGTTTATGCTGGAATTATATCATTGAGAAAGATGGAATAAGGCCGGAACTTGTAATATTAACAGAACCAACCGATGGTAAAATAAATATAGGTCAGCGTGGAAGGATGGAGATAGAAATAGAGTTTAAAGGTTTGTCTGCGCATGGTTCTGCACCTGAAAGGGGAAAGAATGCAGTGTCTATTGCATCTGACAGGGTTTTGAAGATAGACAAACTTAATAAAAGATTAAAGAAGGATAAATTTCTTGGTAAAGGAACAGTTGCAGTAACTGAATTTATATCATCTTCACCTTCTTTGTGTGCAATACCTGATTATGCTAAGATACATCTTGATAGAAGATTAACATTTGGTGAAGATAAAAAATCAGCAATAAAAGAATTAAAAGAGATTGTGAAAAAAGATGGAAAGATAATTATTCCTGTTTATGACAGGAAAAGTTATAAAGGTGAAGTTTTTAAGCAAGAAAAATATTTTCCAACCTGGAAAATACCTGATAATCACAGGATTGTGAATATTGCGAAAGAAACATATAAGTCATTATTTAAGAAAAAACCAGTTATTGGTAAATGGATATTTTCAACGAATGGTGTTGCGATTTGCGGGAAGCACAGGATTCCTGCAATTGGGTTCGGTCCCGGGAAAGAAAAATACGCACATGCACCGAATGAGAAGATTTCAATAAAAGAACTCACAATTTCATCTGCCTTCATTGCAGGGTATATTTTAAGATTAAAGGAGGTTTTATAATCAATTTTTGGAAAATGATGAGACAACATACAAAAAGAAAAATTAATGAAAAATTTAATCAATAAAAAAAGAAAGGAAAAAAGAAGAATAATTTAAAATTTTATAACTAACCTATTTATTCATATTTAACATTTTTAGACTAATTTTAAATTGGTTTTTTGGTCTTGACAAATCTCAATGATAAATATATTGTTGTGTGTAGAATGATTCAATACAAGAACAAAAGTATTTTTGGTGAAATTAAATTGTTAAAGGAACAAATAAGACTATTATGTAACTTTTATCTAATAAAAGTTGGACAAAATTTCTATAATTTTTACTCGATGTTTTTTATAGGCTTAAAAACAAGAAAATTTATAATAAGAGAGATCTGGAGGCAATTATATGACTAAAGAACAAAAATTTTATAAAGCATTACAAGATGTTTTTATAGGCGCCAAGATCGAAGGCCAAGGCGGTTTCATTAATTTAATGAGAATAAAATCAAATTACTATCGCAAAATCGAGGAACTTCTTAAAGAAGATATAGAAAAAGCGTTAGAGAAATACCCTTCATTTAGGGATGAACTTTTTGACAAGCTCTATTCTTTTTTCAGCCGTTATTTTACAGAAAGCGGTTCAATCTATTTCAACTCAACACCATTTCACAATAATGTCTACGAAAAAGTTTATACCGATGATAAAGATGTTATTCTTTTCTGGAAAACGCAGATGCTTTATTATGTCAAAACTGACCGGATTTTTAGAAGTTTGCCGGTTGAGTTTGACGGATTCAAGTTTTACTTTGATGCTTCAAAAATAGAAAACAAAAAAGCCAATGAAAAACGCTCGCTGGTTTTTGAGTTAGATAAAGTCAAAGAAGACCAAACCATTGTTTTCAGCATTCAATACTCCGAAAAAGGCACGAAAACAAAAACAGAAAAGATATTAAAAGCCATAAAAAGAAAAGGCATTGCCATTTCTGAAGAACAATTAGAACGCGCTTTTAGAGTTTTTGAAAAGCAAAGCGAGGTTGATTTCTTTATCAATAAAAACGCAAAAGCATTTTTACAGGAGCAATTTAAACTCTGGAGTTATCAGTACTTCTGGGAAGGAGCTAAAGAGTGGAGCACGGATAGAGTCAATCAATTACAAATCCTAAAAGACATTGCCTTCAAGATTATTGATTTTATTTCGCAGTTTGAAGATGAACTGGTAAAAATTTGGAACAAGCCGAAGTTTGTTAAAAATTCAAATTACGTGATTACATTGGACAGGATTAAAGATGAAAAACTTATTGATAAAATTCTCAATCATAAAAATATCAGTGAGCAAATTAAAGAATGGAAGGAGTTAGGTATAGTAGATGAGAATTTTAAAGTAAAAGATGTTTTTGAAACCGATTTAACCGGCAAACATTTATCAAAAAAATATGAACATTTGCCGATTGATACAAAGTATTTCAAGGATTTAGAGCTTGAGATTTTAAGTCAGTTTGAGGACTTGGATAAATCTTTAGACGGCTGGCTGATAAAAAGCGAAAACTATCAGGCATTAAACACAATCCTGCCGAAATTCAAAGAGAAAGTGCAGACAATTTATATTGATCCGCCGTTTAATTTAGATTCTTCTGACCAGTTTTTATACCGCACAAACTACAAAGACGCTAATTGGGCAACATTGCTTGAAAATAGATTAAGAATTGCGAAAGACTGGCTGAATGAAAAAGGAAGCATTTTTGTAAGGTGCGATTATAATGGAAACTGGATTGTGAGATGTTTGATGGATGAGATTTTTGACAAGGGTAATTTTAGAAATGAAATCTTTGTTAAGAGAGGTTATGTGCCTAAAGGATTAACTAATCAATATCTAACAGGAATTGATTCAATTTTCTTTTATGCAAAGGATAAAAATAAAATATCATTTAAGGGGGCAAAAAGAAAAATTAGAGAAGAAGACAGACAATGGATTTCTTTAGATATGCCGGGGCAAAGAAAAACATATGAATTACAAGTTAGATATTTTTTCGGTAAACCTTGGTTGCCACCTAAAGGACAACATTGGGGTTTATCTCAACAAAAGATAACCGAATACGAAAAACTAGGCTGGATAAGAATTAATCCCGGCAGGACATATATTGATACACAGAACAATGAAGTTAGAGGAATGCCAGAATATCTTAAAGAACCAGAATTATTGTTAGATACAAATTGGACAGATATAAAGAGTTATGAAACCCATAATACTTTTTTTGCGACTGAAAATTCGGAGATATTACTAAAAAGAGTAATTGAAGGAATGGAATATGAAGAACATTTAATAATTCTCGACTTTTTCCTTGGCTCAGGCACAACCACAGCCGTTGCCCATAAACTTGGCAGAAAATGGATTGGCGTTGAGATGGGAGAACATTTTTATAGCGTAGTTTTGCCGAGGATGAAAAAGGTTTTGGCTTATGATAAATCAGGTATTTCAAAAGAAGTCAAAGAATATCAAGGCGGCGGGTTTTTCAAATATTACGAACTTGAGCAATACGAGGAAGCGCTGGCGAATTGCAAATACGAAGATGGAGATTTGTTTAATATACCTGGCAGAAGTCCCTATCAGGAATATGTTTTCTTAAAAGATGAAAAGATGCTTAAAGCGTTAGAGATTGATTATGAAAATAACAAAGTCAAAGTAGATTTATCAAAACTCTATCCGAATATAGACATAGCCGAAACTTTATCTAACCTAACAGGCAAGTGGATTAAGAAAATAACCGATGGCGATGTAGAGTTTGAAGACGGGACAAAAATCAATATCAAAGATTTGGATTACAAACTCATTAAGCCCCTAATTTGGTGGGAATGATATGAGCAAATTATATCTTCAAGATATTTTAGACGACATTCCTTTTGATAGCCTACCTGCAAAATGGCAGGGATTTGACTTTGTGCGGTTTTCAAAGGATAAGACGCTTTTTGATTTTCAGCAAAATGCTTTGAGAAATGCTCTAAGGGGAATTTGGCTTTATTTTAAAGATAAAAATGCTAATAAAAAAGCATTGTTTGAACATTACAAACTCAATGGCCTTGAAGAAAATTTTGATTATGACTTAAAGAAAAAACAGGATAGCAAAACCGCAAAGTATCTTTTGGAATATCCTGAAGATTATCCGGTTATTGATAACAAAATCTCATTTGCTCATTTCATAAACCGAATGAGTTTTTGGATGGCGACCGGTTCAGGCAAAACCTTAATTATCGTTAAACTGATTGAGCTTCTAGGCAAACTCATCGCTGAAAAAGAATTGCCAAAGCACGATATACTTTTTCTGGCGCACCGCGATGACCTTTTGGACCAATTCAAAAATCATGTTGAGGAGTTTAACAGTTTTAATTTTGACACAAAGATAAACCTTAAAAGTTTGAGAGATTATGAAAGCGTCAAGCGGGAAAACGCCCTGCCATTTGCCAAAAACGAAATTACTGTTTTTTATTATCGTTCTGATTTGATTTCTGACGAGCATAAAGAAAAAATTGTCAATTTTAAAAACTACGATAATAGCGGTCAGTGGTATATTCTTTTAGACGAAGCCCATAAAGGCGACAAAGAAGAAAGCAAACGGCAGATTTTATACTCCATACTTTCAAGAAATGGATTTTTATTTAATTTTTCTGCAACCTTCACTGACCCAAGAGATTTTGCTACTTGTGCTTTTAACTTTAACCTTTCAAGGTATGTTGAAGAAGGATACGGCAAACACATTTATGTATCTTCTGCCGAAATCAGCGCGTTTCGCGGGCGAGGCGACTTTTCGCCGATTGAAAAACAAAAAATCGTTTTGAAGACGCTTTTGCTTTTAACTTATATCAATAAGTATTTTGAAAAAATCAGAAAAGTTAATGGCTCGCTATACCACCGCCCGCTACTTTTGACGCTGGTTAATACAGTCTATGGTAAGAAAGAAGATAAAGGGAAAAGGGAAAAAAAGAAAGAAGCAGATTTAAAGTTGTTTTTTAATGAATTGGAAAAGATTGCCAAAAATGAAATCAGATTAGATTTGTTAAGTAGTGTGAAGCAAGAACTTGTCCAGGAGTTTATAAACCACTCAAAATTTGAGTTTGAAGAATTGGAGATTTTGATAGATGTCTATTTAATTTCAGAATTGAAATATGAATATATCTTAAAATATGTTTTTAACGCAGAAACTTCTGGGAATATTGAGGTTTTGAAAATTCCTGGCAACAAAAATGAATTGATTTTTAAACTCAAGACTGCTGAAAAACCGTTTGCTCTAATAAAAATAGGTGATATCTCTGGATGGCTTAAAGATAAACTTGAAGGATATGAAATAAATGAAAGTTATGATAATGAGAGTTACTTTAAGGCGATTAATAGAGATGATTCAGATATAAATATTTTAATGGGTTCTCGTTCTTTTTATGAGGGTTGGGACTCTAACAGACCCAATATTGTTTTATTCGTAAATATTGGAGTTGGAAGCGATGCTAAAAAATTCGTTCTTCAATCGGTTGGCAGAGGAGTCAGAATAGAACCGCAAAAACACCAAAGAAGGCGGCTTCAGAATCTATTTAACGCAAAAGTAGTAGAAAAAAGTATATTTGAGAAAATTCAGAATCTGATTTTGCCGATTGAGAGCTTGTTTGTTTTTGGAACAAATGCGCAAAACTTAAAAGAGATAATCGCTACTTTAAGGGCCGAAAGACAGGATAGAGATTTAGGCGAAGCGTTTATACTAAATCCAGAAGCTGAGAGGCATCTTCTTTTGGTGCCAGTTTATAAGAATTCCGATAGAATTTTTGCTGAGGAGAAAAATATCCAAAAATATTTTATTAGTCAACAAGATTTTGAGCAGACAAAACAATTTTATGACTTTTTAGGAGATAAAATCGCTTTAACTAAATACGATTGTGAAGTAAAAGTTTTGAAGAAAGCGAAAGAAAGTTTTATAGACCAAGAGCGATATTTTGACTTTGGCGAGAGGGATTCGCTTTTTGCGCCAGAGTTAATTCTTAACCGAATTTTTAATTATCTGGGAGTCAAGAGCAAAGAATTTGAGAAATTCAAGAAACTAGAAAACGAAATTGTGCATTTCAAAAAGGTTAGATTTAGCGATGGCGAAAAATACGAAGAAATCAGAAAGAAGATTGATTTTATAAAGCAATATCCAGAAAAGAGAAAAGAATTACAAAACAATTATGGGAAAATCCCCCCCGAAGAATATGGAAAACAATTAAAGTTATTTGAAGAAGCTGGAAAATACGAAATCAAAAACCAAAGAATCAAAATCAAGTATTTGGCTAATCATTACTACCTTCCGGTGATAGTTTCAGAGACAGAAAAAATTGATTATCTAAATCATATTATCAATGTTGATAGTGAAGTGCGATTTATTGAACAACTGGAAGAATATCTTGCTCAACCAGGAAATATTTTTTCACAATTTGACTGGTGGATGTTTTCAAAAATTGACCAAACGATGGATGAAGTTTTTATTCCTTACTACAGTCCAAAAGACAATATGATTGCTAAATTCAAGCCAGATTTTATATTTTGGGCACAAAAAGACAAAAATTATTTGATTTTGTTTGTTGATCCGAAAGGGACAGAACATGTAGATGGGTACAGAAAAATTGACGGCTTTTCAAGGATATTTGAAATCGATCTTTGTGGGAAAAAACAGAGCAGGGATTTTTCATACAATGGATTTGTTATAAATGTAAAACTATTGCTCAAACCGAGGCAAGGAATTGCAGGGATTTTAGATAATTACAGACAATACTGGTTTGACAATTTTAATGATTTTGCTGATAAAATAAAGTCTCTTGTCAAGTAATAGCGTAAAATAAAAAACTACATCAAGAACATAATTTGCCGCAGGTTTTTGGACATTATTCATTTTGAATACAGATGAAAGAATACTCATTATTGCGTGTACTATACTTTCATTAACTTTTCTTAAAAACTTTAAAAATATTGTAAAATTAATAAATAAGCAAAAGAGAAATAAATATACCTTTTAGATATATTACATCTGACTTTTAAATTAAAAAACAGATTACTACGTATTGATTATAGAATTTATTTAAACGTTCACAAATCCCGAAATGACTTTTTTAATTTTTATCATAAAGAAAGTTAACAGGCTTGTATTGCTAACTTATTGGAATTTCATCTTTTTTACACCGAATTGAGATTTGGTGATCACAGTTATTAAATTTTGTAATAGAATAGTATAAATTGTAAAGGTTGAAAATTAAAAAGTGCTATTTAATTATGGAATCTTAAATGTCCACCAAGTGTATGAACTTTGATTTATAACTTGACTTGGAAAATAATTAAGGTAAAATGCTTCTATGAGTAAAAAAATCCCAAAATATTTAATACATCTTTTCTGGGATGTTAAGATCGAAAAAATTGATTTGAAGATTCATTCAAAATTTGTGATTTCCCGTATCTTGAATTTTGGAGATGAAAGGGCAATTAAATGGTTAAAGAAGGAATTCTCCGATAATGAGATTAAAAGTATTATAAAAAACAATAGATATTTAGACAAAAAGACATTAAATTTCTTAAAGTTATACTATGAAATCAGTTAATAATTTATATCCAAATTGTATTTCAAAAGAATTATATAGTATTATTGAAGATTTAAACGATGAGATAGAAAAATTAGATTTCTATCTTGGTGGAGGAACAGGACTTTCATTGCAATTAGGACATAGACGTTCCATTGATCTTGATTTTTTTACAATTAAACATTTTAAACCAGAAAAAATTTCAATATATCTCCAACATAAATACAAAAATTACAAAGAAAATTCTGTTTTTACACGCACACTCCATTGTGAAATAAATAATGTTAAGGTTTCTTTTCTATATTACGAAGTTCCATTAAGGTTCAAAAAAATTAAGTTTAAAAAAATATTTGTTGCAGATTGGAGAGATATATTAGCGGAAAAGTTTAAAACATTATCACAAAGAGGAAGCAGAAAAGATTTCTATGATATCTATTTTTCATTTAAACTAAAAAAAATAAGTATAAAAGATGGTATAAAGATTCTTAAAAAACGTTTTGAAGGTTATAATATAAATTACTTCCATATATTGAAAAGCCTTGTTTATTTTGATGATGCTGAGATAGAACCAGAGTTAGATACACTTATTCCTGTAAAATGGAATGAAGTAAAGGAATTTTTTATTAAAAATTTAAAAGAATTTGAGAAATACTTAATTTAAACAGGAGGTTTTATGATGGATTTTAAAAATAAGCATTTGATCACATTTGATACATGGACAAAGGAAGAAATAGAACATGTCCTTGATGTTTCGGGTTTTTCGCCAATAATTTTTCTCTTTTTTTCTTCAAAAGAAAAGGAAAGATATCTTAAAAATATTAATCCTAAAATAACATATTTATACTCGTGAACTTCTATCTTTTTCCTTAATTTATCAGCCCCTTTCCAGAGTTTATCCTCAAAATTCAAATCTTTCTCTTTCATATTTATTCACAAAAATAATAATAAATTATATTTATTTTGTCAATAATTACTATTTTTTAAATTTCTCATCATAATATTAAATATATCTGCAAAAA
>CBFGJG010000057.1:0-11377 GCA_965649055.1 Caldifarciminota bacterium | reverse complement strand
AAGTAATAATTATCTTTACAGATTGATAAAAGGTTCATCGAACTGGGTTAATTTAAAGAATGGATTTGACAATTATGGATTGCATGATTATGTGAAATTGATTAAGCAGATAGCACCAATATCACCTGAGACGATATATGTTGCAAACCATAATGGTGTATACTGCACATATGATTCAGGGAATACATGGATACAGGATAATGATAAAAATGTTGAACCTTCTTTAGCATATGCAACACCAACACAGATTGCAAAACTTGATAGTATATTTGAGAATCATATATATCCTATTGTTACACAGAATATAGGTCTACCACCGGATGTGGATAAGGATTCAGTGGTTCATTTGGTATTTATGGAGATAAGGGATACTCTTGGGGATGGTTCACAAAACTGGAGGTGTTCATACTGGTCAAATGTGAATGAATATGCACCCAATGTTAATCCGAATTCAAATAAGGCAGAGATTATCTATGTTGATTACAGGACTTTTACAACTAAAACAGCTGCGACGGTTGATACAATGTTATTCAATCTTACTGATATGGTTTCCTGGTGGGTAGATAAGACTGAAGAATTCTGGTTGAACAAGATCTTTAATGTGTTTGCATATCATAAGTATTACTTTGCAGATAGTGATAATACTGCTACATTCAATTATAATCTTTCTATGTCTGCTGACCCATCTGGCGACCTTGTGAGCCCATTCAACTATTCAACAGAGAGTGCATCAGCATCTTCCATAACATATGGTTTCACAATGTATCTTGTAGGAAAATATGGTAATACAGTTATCGATGAACTTCTCAACTGTAAGGGTTATAAGATTGTTGACCCTATGCTCGGCATAAGGGATAGTGTATTATTAAAGGGGATAGAAGCACTTGATACACTTTTGATGAGAAAGGGTTCAAATTTCAAGAAGGATTTGATCGGATTTGCAAAGACAATAGTATTTAATAAAATTCCGAAACTTCCTAATGTTCTTTTTGACTCAAAACCCTGTACACTTGCTACCTATTTTATGACTATAAAAGGACCTTATGACCCAACAAATGCACAGATGTATCTTACATCAAGGGTGATTAAATTTGATAATTCATTTATCGCGAAATATGGAACAAATATAGCAAGATTCAATGGCGGAAATACGAATGATTTTGTTCTTACACTTGTTAAGGAAAAAGCAGGAATTATGGATACAGTTGTTATGGATACAACCCTTGACGGTGTGAAGAATCTTTACGACCTTGATCTTTCCGATATACAGAATGGTGCATTTGACAACATTTATCTTATTGTTAACAATGTATCTACAAGGGGAACTGATTCAAGATTTGCAAAATTCTTCATAACACAGGACAGGTCTGTTGATACCACCGTATTCTTTGGTGTAATAAGAAGTCCTATTACGGACAGATATGCAAGGTTATTCCTCTATTCCAAGAAAAAACTGTATTCTGATGTCGGTTCTGAGACACCTATCTTCAAAATGCTCGGTAAATCTTTAAATATGGCATACTTTGATACGTTGAAGAATGGAACAAGGATTTACACTGCTGATTTTGTAATTCCTGCAAGGGCGGATACAATTACAATAACTGCAGAAGATAAGGCAGGTAATGAATATACCTTCAAATATCCTGTTAGTATAGAAAACATAACCAAAGGTGGAATTTATACAATCTCAAGATTTAGTCTTTACATACCTGAAGATGCAATGAAAGGTGTCCTTACGACAATCACATCGAATAATGCTATCTTCTTATCAGAGGATTTCTCAAAACCTGTAATCCTTACAATGCCCGTTCCTGAAAATATGAAAGATGTGGCTGTTTACAGATTGACAGGACCGGGAGAATTTGAGAAGATAGAAGGTATTAAGACAGGAGATGTGATACAGGTAAAGATTACTCAGGGCGGAACATATATATTAGGTGATGGATACACTAAAAATGATGACCTTAAAACAGATATCATTTTCTTCTCTGTTAATCCGAATATGTTCAAATTCTCACTTGAGAGATCAAGTAATATAGAGTTATCGATTTATGATATAAGTGGAAGGCTTATCAGGACAATAGAAAAAGGCAAATTTGGCCCTGGTGTTTATGAGATTGAAAACAGGATTGGGGAACTTTCTTCCGGTATATATTTCATCGTCCTTAAGACAGACTTTGGCAACTTCTCAAGAAAACTTGTTAATATCAGATAAGGGAGGGGAACGTGAAAAAATTAATCTTTATCATTCTTTTATTTTTGGTGATTTTCTCAATAAACTGCGTTAGGAATAAAGAATGGCTGAATCCTGTTCCGGAAGAGATAAATGAATATGTGGATTCACTCCTTACAGCTGGATGGAGGAATTATTACTACAGGAATTACGATATTGCATTTGCGAAGTTTGATACAGTGACAAGTATTCAGGGAAAGAACCCGGATGGCTACATTGGAAGAGGATTTGCGTCTATTGACCTTGGCTCAGATGACCCTGCTTCATATATATCTGCTGAGATTGATTTGAGATTTGTGATAACTACACTTGAAGGCAAGACACCTTTCCAGTCTATCTCAAAAGACACATTCCTTTATTCAAATATGTTTACCGATGCGAGTGGAAGTTATTATGTGATTATTCCAAAGATTCCGAAAGTTGTTGTTGGTCTTGATGATATTGTGGTGAAAATAGTTGCATATGACTCTTTGAATGCTGAGAAAAATACGACTTCCGACTTTTTTGCATTAAAAGGAGATTCAATATTTATACCGGCTGTTAAAAAAACATTCATATATTCAGATAGTAATGTGACATTTATTCCTGATGCAGGAACAAGGTTCATTGTGGATGTTGTTTGTCTAAAGGACACAATAAACAGTCAGTCTGCTGCAGCAGCACTTGGCCTTTCACAACTTTACCAGATAAAACTGAAAACAAGTGGTGAACTGTCTGATTTCTGGAAATCTATAATTTATGCAAATGTTGTGAAGAGGCTTTATCCAACAGCAATTTCGGGGCTTGGTCATTATTATGACCCAAGGATAACTGCAAAGGCAGCAAGGATAATCTTGGCACAGGATTACTTCTTGAAAGGTTATTATTATTCTTCAATGTGGGAGGTTATTGAGGTTAATCCTGATGCTGCGAGTGTTTTAAACCCCGCAGATATTGATTTTCTGCTTAAACTGCAGCAGCAAATTTCAAACCTTAAACCTTAAAAGGAGGTTTTTATGCGTAAACTTCTTATTGCAGTAGTTCTTTTTGCGATGGTTGTATGGGCAGCCCAGCCACTGCTTTTACTTGAGCCAGATGGTTCTTATGGGCGCACAAGCAAGACCTATAAAAATATGCTTCCGACAAGGGATTTCAAAACTGCTCTTAAAGGTTCAAAAGACATCTCCACGGCAAACTGGATGCTTCAATATCATAATAATGAATGGACCTATTATATGCCAAGACCTACAACTGACACACAAGCCACAAGATTCTCACCACCTACGGAATGTTCACTCGTTGCATTTGAAGTCATCCATTACAACACCACAACAGGACAGGTAGGACAACCATACTATCTCTTTGTTGCAGACCAGAGGAATGATATAGATTACGATACATTCCCAAGCGGAGATGCAGTTCCATCTTACTTCGTTTCACCACTTGGACCAAAATTTCCAGGGTATGAAAATATTACAAGCTTCGCACTCCCTAATGGAGAATGGGACCAGATTCAGTGTGAGATATACATACCTTACGATGAAATAACTGGAAAATCAAATGATTTCTTCTGCGGCTATAGACCCGGAACAAACAACTTCGCAATACTTTCAACAGGTTTTATCCCGTTTGATACACCAAGAAATTCTCACTCTTATAGATTTAGAACAGCTTGGGGTAGATGGTATGGATATTATTGGCTCAGTGACTATACAAAACTTGAATTCGGTATAACTGCATACATTAGGGCATTGAGAAACCTTCCACCAAAACTTGACCAGGATAGGTTACCAAACACATATGATACAGAACCAAGACTTATCCTTGCCTGGGGTGAGGATTTTGGCGTTCCTGTTGAAATGACAGGTATCGAACAGGCTTGGATTGAATATGATATAAACGGGACACCTGGAACACCTATTTATTTAACACTTTTTTGGGGTGATTCAACCGCAGGTGGTTATTATGCATATTTACCTGGTGCGAATGTCGGTGATATAGTGACATATAGGATGATAGCATTTGATTATCAGGGCCTTGCATGCACAACTTCCTACTGGTCATACGAGATTAAGGCAGGAACACCTGGTAATGGACTTTATGTAAAAGGTAATGCAGCTGCAATTTACGATGACTATATTGAATCAAACTACAATGTTGATGTTTGGGATATTGCAGTTGAAAATGGTGCACCTGATGAGGCAGTGTTCAATTTCTATATGCCACCTGAAAAAACACCAGGTTCCTGGGTTGTTATCTGGAAAGGTTGGGGTGAAACAAATCTGTCATTCAACAACTATGGTTCAGGATTTGCAAGGGTTGGTGATACACTTTATTTAGCAGCACTTATTGATGGTGGTGGTTTCTTCTGGCTTGAAGACCAGGATGGTCTTTATGGATTGGACTTCGGAATATGGTATGATTATGGGCAGCATGATGCGACACCAGGTTCATTTGTCCACAGATACTTTGGTATATTACAGGGAACTGACGATGGAACATGGGCAGGTCTACCAGACTATGATATTTATGGCGACCCAGCTGACCCGGTTATTGGAACATTGTTTAGTGGAACCATTGGGCAGCAGACAACAGAAGGTATAATCAGGCATGGTGGAATGTGTGGATTAGATGACGGTTCAAGGGAATGGGCAGGTTCAATAGATGCTTATGAAACATATGCCCTTCCGGAGATGACAGCAGAAGATGGAACAGTCCTTGCAGTAAGACAGGAACTTACAAAGGCAGGTAAGGCAATATTCCATATCTTCGGTTCATCCTGGATAGTTGACCCGGCAAACCCTTCATCTTATGATGAAGTTGCTATTCATACACTCCAAGACTTATATATAAGCTGGTCAAACCTTGGTGTAAAAGAACCAAAACCCGATGTTAAGATTGTTGAGATATCAAATCCAAGGTTGAATGGTAGCGAAGTCCTAATGAATGTGAAACTTCCATACAGGGCAAACCTTAAGGTCCTTGTCCATGACATTTCAGGAAGGGTTCTTGGGAAGGCATTTGAAGGTGAGGCATCAGGTCTTAGGACGATTTCTTACAACACCGCAAGGACAAATCCAGGAACATACTTCTTGAGTGTCTATGTGAATGGCGAACTTAAGGGTGCAAAGAAGTTCATCCTTGTAAAGTAATCTTAAGGATTATTTCAAGCCCCTGCCTTTTAAAAAGGTGGGGGCTTTTTTTATGAGACTTAACGATATCTTCCAGAAAATAGATAAAAATAAGAAAGTAATAATTGCAGGATGTGAAAAATTTTCAGAGATAGATGCTGCAATAAAGGGTAAGGAAGAAGGTTTATTTTATCCGATACTTGTTGGAAATCCTGAAAAGATAAAGGATAAGGTTAAAGATATTGAAATAATTCCTGCTTATTCACATGAAGAGAGCGTTCGTGTATCATGTGAACTCCTGAGAGATGGAAAAGGTGATATTTTGATGAAAGGTTCAGTCCAGACATCTATATTTTTAAAAGGTGTCTTGAATAAAGAATACGGTCTTTTTGATAAAGGGATCTTAAGCCATATAGCAATACTTGATATACCAAATTATCATAAAATCCTGATGATAACGGATGGTGGTATGTGTATAAGACCTGATCTTCCAACAAAGAAGGAAATATTAAAAAATGCAGTAAATTTTGCAAAAGGGATTGGGATAGAAAAACCGAAAGTAGGTATACTTTCTGCTGTTGAGGTTGTTAACCCTGATATGCCCGAGACAATGGATGCAGCAGCTTTATCAAAGATGGCACAAAGGGGTGATTTTGGGGATTGTTTTGTTGAAGGACCTGTTGCAATGGATATTATCTTATCAAAAGAAGCATCTGAAATGAAAGGGGTTAAAATAGATATATCAGGTGATGTTGATATTATACTTGTCCCTGATATAGTTTCAGGGAATGGAATTGCAAAATCATTGATATACCTTGCAAATGCCAAAGCAGCTGGGATAATAGTAGGAACAAAGAAACCTGTTGTTATGCTTTCAAGGTCCGATACAATGGAAACTAAACTTAATTCAATATTACTTGGATTAGCAATCTAAGAAAGTGCTATTAATATTAATTTCTTCATTTAAGGATAAAATAATTGAAATAGCATCAAGGATGCCTGTTGAGTTAGGTTCTATCTTTATTTCAATGCTACCAATATTTGAATTAAGGGGTGGAATACCTGTAAGTTATTATACTTTTAAAATGCCATTTTATAAATCAGTTATTTTTTCAATAATAGGGAATATTTTGCCTGTCTTACCTTTACTTTTCATAATAAAGCCACTTTCAAAAATATCTTTCTTTAAGAGGTTCTTTGAAAGTAGAAGGGAGAGGGGAAAAATAATTGAAAGATATAAAGAATTAGGGCTTGCAATCTTTGTTGGAATACCATTACCTTTAACAGGTGCATGGACTGGAACAATCCTTGCATTCCTTTTTGACCTTTCAATATTGAAGAGTTTTATATTTATATGTATCGGTGTTTTGATAGCAGCCGTTATAGTGAGTTTTCTAACCTTGATGGGAATATGGGGTGGAATCATTGCTGGTGTTGTTATAATTATTTCCTTACTCATTCCATTTTTTAAAAAAAAAAATTCCTAATATTCCTTCTTTTTCTCTCCTGCACATATAATATACAGAAGACAAATAATATAATTATAGGAAAGATTGGTTTTGAAGGGAATAAGAAGATAAAATCAAGAGAGATTTCCAGTATTATAATATCAAAGAAAGGCAGAGATTTCAATGAAGAAACTATAAAGAAAGATATGGAAAGAATAATCGAATATTACAGGGAAAAAGGTTTCTTTGATGCAAGGATTATTGAAAGAAAAGGGGAATATGAGCAAAATAGGAAAAAGGTTAATTTCACATTTGTTATATATGAGGGAGAAAGGTCAAAAATAGGTGATATAACAATTTCAGGTAATAATGAGCTTGAATCAAATGATATATTAAAGATATTAGATATAAAAATAGGAGAATGGTTTGATGGTTTTAAAATAAGAAAAGGGGCGTTTTTTTTAACGAGGAAATATTCTACAATTGGTTATATTGATATGAATCTTAACTATGAGATTGAAAGGGAAGGAAATCTTGTTTATCTGAAAATCAAGATAGATGAAGGGAATAAATTTTATATAAGAAATGTAAGTTTTAAAGGAAATACAAGTGTGAGGAATAGAATAATTGAAAGGGAAATCAGGGTAAAAAGAAACGATATTTATAATTCAGATAAGATATTCGAGACACAGAATAGATTGTTCGGAACTCAGCTATTCAGTGAAATAGAATATGAGGTCCTGAAGGTGAATGAAGATTCATTGGATATCATTTTCAGGTTGGAAGAGATGAAGAAAAAATGGATTGGTTTTGGATTTGGCTATGAATCACCTGATAAGGTAAACATAGAAATAAGCTGGGGTCATAACAATCTTTTCAATAATCTTCAGAGGATAAAAATAGAATCAAGTTTAGCATTTAAATTCAGTTCAAATTACAGCTTTTATTTCAAACTAACCTATCAAGAACCTTATCTTTTGGGAAGGGAAGTTCAATTTGAGATAAAACCTGAATATAGATTTATAAAAGATACTTCTTTCACACAGGATATCAGGCTCTTTAATATGAGTTTTGTGAGATTCTTTGAAAGGAATATGATTTCATTGATTTTAAATTTAAGACAGGCAAAGGTTGATACAACAGGCTATTTTATAGATACAACTGAATACAGGTCAACAAATTCTATTGTTATAAATTCATTGTCAGAAGGTAGAGACAATATTATAAATCCTTTGAATGGATATTATCTATTTGGTAGTGTTGAAAAAGCAGGTGGTTTCCTTGGTGGTTATAATAGATATTACAGATTCCATCTTGAGAACGCAATATACAAGGGAATTTATAATTCAACATTATGTATGAGGCTTAAAACTGTTTTTACATTACCAGAAATGGATGAATATGATATAACACCTGATGCGAGGCTTGAACTTGGTGGTTGGAGGAGTATAAGAGGATACGATGAGGCATCTATAGGTATTCCGGATATAAGGGGGAAAAAAAGTGGTCTTAATATCTTACTTTTGAATATTGAATTCAGGATAAGATTTCTTTCAAGGTTCTATCTAATCTTCTTTTATGATATAGGTAATAACTGGATTTCAATGGATGATATTGACTTTAAAGATATATATTCAGGAACAGGTATTGGTTTTGGATATATAACACAGATTGGGACAATAAGAATAGACTATGGTAGGAAACTGGAACAATGGAGTGAAACATACAAGGGTAAATTATATATAAGTATAGGGCATCCTTTTTAATATGAAAGATGTTTTATTATTTACAGCAATTGAGGGAACAGGGAGAGAATCACTCGCTTATTCAAATTTTATAAAACCATTAGGGACAAAAACAATCTCTTTTATCACCATCAGAGATTTATTAAAAGGGAATTTCTATAAGAAGTCATTTATTTTACCCATAATAAACACAGAAACACATCCTGATAGAATTCATTTCTTCATTTTACTGTGTGAAACATTATTTTATCTTTCTTTATTTTATCCCTTTTTAAGGAACAAGAAGATATTTGTAAGAGGTATACCATTAGGTTTTTTCTTTTCTCTGATAAGGAAAAAATATTATCTTTTTATGCCAGGTATATATTCAAAGGAAGGGAAGATTTATTTAGATAAAGATGAAAAGTTTTTAAGAAGTGTTGAAAAAAGAGCAATTTCAGGTGCTCAGAAGGTTTTTGTTCCTGATTATGAGATTAAAGATTTCATTATAAAAAATTATAATTTTAAAAATGTCGATGTTGTTTTTATACCTGTTGATACAGATTTTTTTAGAATGAAAGAGAAATACAGAAATAAAACAATGGTTTATCTTGGAACAATTCCTGATAAGAACACCGAAGAAGATATATTTAAAACATTCTATAAATTCAAAGAATATATAAAGGGCCTGAAACTTGTTATTCTTACAAGGAAAGAATTTAAAGGAAAAGATGTTTATTCATTTTATTTAAATAAAGATAGATTGAAAGCATTTCTTCCGGGATTAAATTTTGGACTTATAATGGAAGGGAGGAATGAAAATTCAAGGTATCTTTTAACAACAAAGTTTTCAGAGTATGCTGCGTCAGGAATACCTGTTATTGTCCATAAAGGGATAAGTGCATTAAAGGAGATAGTAGAGAAAGAAAAATTGGGGATTGTTATAGACCCGGATTATATAAGTGAAAAAGATATATTAAGAATACTTGAAAATTATAATGATTATTCAAGAAACATAAGAAGATTCGCTGAAGAAAATTTAAGTTATAATGTTTATAGGGAAAAGGTTTTAAATGATTAGGATAGCTATTCATCAACCCAACTTTCTACCACATACGGGATTTTTTAAAAAAATCTATCTTTCGGATATATTTGTCGTCCTTGACGATGTCCAGTTTGCAAGAAGGTCCTTTACACAGAGGACACTTATTAAATATGAGAACTTTGCAGGATGGCTAACAGTCCCTGTGATAAAAAAGGGAAAATATTTTCAGATTATAAAAGATACAGAGATAGATAATGACAGGGAATGGATAAAGAAACATATAAATACATTCTATCATTATTACAGAAAATCAACATATTTTTTTGATGTGTTTGATTTAATAAAGATAATTTACAGTAAAAAATTCAGATTCCTTATGGATTTCAATCTATTCGGTATTAGCAGAATTAATGATTTCCTTGGTATAAAGAAGGATTTTGTCTTTTCAAGCGAACTCGGTATAAAATCTTCCAAGACTGAAAGAATCATTGAGATACTGAATAAATTGAATGGGAATATTTATTTATCAGGTGAAGGTGGTAAGAAATATATTGATTTTGAACTGATGGAGAAAAATGGAATAAAAGTTGAATATTACAAAAAGGTTAAAGAATATAGACAGTTAGGTTTGGGATTTATATATGGATTATCAATCGTTGATTTATTGTTTAATGAAGGAAAAAGAAGTATTGAATGGATAAAAGAATAGATATTTTGATACCTGTCCTTGATGGATATGAGTATCTTTTAAAACTTCTTGATTCGATAGAAAGATACACAAATTGTGATTACAGAATTTATATATTTAATAATGGTTCAAAGAATATCGAAAACATTAAAGAAAAATACAGGTATGTTGAGATAATAAACTCTGAGAAGAATATAGGTTTTGCACCTGCATTGAATAGGCTTATAGAATCTTCAAATTCTCCATACATTCTTATCACAAATCAGGATATATGGTTCTATGATGATGTTATAACGAAACTCCTTGATTTACTGGATGATAGCAAATTTATTGGTGCTGCACCACTTATATTATCTGAAAATGCCGAAATACAGAGGACAGCGGGGAATGTCTTCCCGAATATTTTTAATATATTCATAGAATTTTTTAGGTTTTATGAAAGATTTAAGTTTTTCCCTATAAATCTTAGTTATATTTTCCCTGTTTATTATCATAAGAAAAATATGGTTGTTTCACACGTTGAAAATTGTTTTGTTATCTTTAAAAGAGATGTATTCGATAAATATGGTCTTTTTAATGAAGATTTCAAATTATATTTTGAAGATATAGAATTCCAGAGGAGATTTTTTAATAAAGAAAAGATCTATTATTTTAAGGATGTAAGGGTCTATCATAAAGGAAAAGGGATTACAATGCTAAAAGGTAGAGAATTTTTTGTTAATGTGAACAGGCTAAGAAATAGAAGCCTTTTATTATATTTTAGAAAATACAGGTATCCATTGGAATTCATCATCCTTCATAATTTTCTGAAAATTTTTTATGGGATTGATTTTTTAAAGTCTTGATGAATATGAAACTCCCATATAGGGCAAATCTTAAGGTTCTTGTCTATGAAATTTCAGATAGGGTTCTTGGAATGCATTTGAAGGTGTTAAAAGATTCAAGGAAATTTATTATTGTAAAATAATTATTTTTTAAAGATTTTAATTTAAAGTTCATCTTAAATTCTAATTTTAATTAAATATAGAATTGTTATTTCTATAATATATGTCATATGTTTTTACTATAAAATATGTCACATTGTTTTCTAAACATAAGTTCTTTCCTTCAATATTTCTTCTATTCTTCT
>CBFGJG010000056.1:0-11498 GCA_965649055.1 Caldifarciminota bacterium | reverse complement strand
GTGGACAGGGCATCACATTTTAAGACGACAAGGATTGGAGGTATACATTACGATGTAAGCGAGGAACAAGAGGACACGAATATACAGAAAGCACTTGAAGAATTAGGAATAACATTGATAACAGCGAATTCACCGCAAGCGAAAGGAAGAATAGAAAGGCTATTTGGAGTTTTTCAAGACAGACTAATAAACGAGATGTGGATAAGGAAGATAAAGGACTATGAAGAAGCGAATAAATATCTTGTAGAAGAGTTTATTCCCTGGTATAATTTGAAATATTCCCATAAAGTAGAGGGTTCGGTATACAGGGATATAGGAAAGAAAGATCTTGATTTAATATTTACTAAGAGATATTATAGGAGAGTAAACAAGGATAATACAATAAGCATATTTAAGGAAAAGATACAACTTAATCCGACAGGAAAGAAATTAAACTTTGCAAGGGCTATTGTTGAGTTGAGGATATCAAAAGAGAATAAAGTATGGATACTTTATAATGGAGAAGTAATACTTGAAACAAAGATATCAGAAAATAATGAAATGATAAGGAAAGAAAGAAGAATAGAAGAAATATTGAAGGAAAGAACTTATGTTTAGAAAACAATGTGACATATTTTATAGTAAAAACATATGACATATATTATAGAAATAACAGGACTTTTTTTGAAAATTTTTATATTCAAGAAATATAGAATTATCAATGGATATAAATGAAACAAGCATAAAGAAAAATGCTAATAATCCTTTCTCCAATAAGGTGAAAAAAATCTAAAAAAACGGAAAAGAAGATTATTATTCATTTCCAGAGAATGCATACATACCCATTGCATATCCTTCTAAATACCCTGAACTATTTTCACAACCAATAGAAAAACATTCACATTTAGTATTTTGTTTAATATCTGTCATTTTAAAATTTAAAATCTTTATCATAATTTTCTAAAATTAAAAACTTCAATTTTCTTGTTTTTTAAAATAAAATAAATTTTATTTACTTGTTTTATCGTTATTCTCCCATCTCCAATCTTTTTTGTTTTATCTTTAAAAAATAAATAGGAATTTGATAATATACTCTTATTATTATCAAAAAGAAAATTAGAAATTGAATCAGGATATTTAAAAAAAGAAGGAACTATACTAAATTCCTTACTCCAGACAAGACCTGTAAAACCAGTAATCTTAAATACTATATCTTTATTTCCGTATTTTACACTTAATATGCAATTCATACTATCTATAATTATACTATCCAATAGCATAGTATCAATAAATTTATAGATAATCAATTTTTCAGGTGAAGTAAAATAAATTGTATCACAGGAATAAAAAGAATAAATCCTGTCCATGATTTTAAAAGAAACCAAAAATGAATTTTTATATAAAAATTTTTTTGTATAGAAATGAATAAATTTACCCTTCCAATTTCCAAATAAAATTATATAGTCATCTGTTGAAATTCCACCAGTAACTTTATAAGGAACGGAATTAACATATTCCAAACTGTCAAAATTGATAGAATAAAAATCCGTATTTTTAAATCCTGTTACCAGATATACTATGCTATCAACCTTTAAAAAAAATGATTGTGAAGATATAGTATTTGACAAATCAACTTCTTTTATCACTTTAAATGAGAATAAACCTCTTTTAAGAAATAGTAATTTTTTTTCCACATTAAGAACAACATAAAAATTATTAATTTTCTCAATATCATATGGGAGTCCTAATTTAGCACTACTTTTGGAGAAGAGAAAGGCTATAAATAGTATCTGACTTAATTGCATAAATATTTCTCCCATCTGTTATAATATCATCGTATTTCAATTTTTTTAATAATAATAATTCTTCACCTTTTTTATTACAAAGCAGCAATAAATTTCCACATTTTGTTCCAATTGCATATATTACAATTAATGAATCATAGATAAAAATATTATTGATAGTTGATAAAATTATAACTCCTGTAGAGCTCCCCCTCTTCTTTATTATAGGATTTTTAAAGAAATCTCTTGTTTTTATAAATCTTTTTATTATATCCTTTTCAATCATGTATTCCCAAATTCCAAATCGGTAGCTTTCAGGTATAAATAATCTACTATTATCAAAACAAATTGCTGATGGGATTTCATAGACATTATATTTTTTTGTAAAATCTGTTTGGGGTATTTCTTTATTATTAAGAAATTTTCCATTCAAATCATAAAAAGCAATAAAACTTTTATACTCTTTAATTTCATATGTCATTATCCTCTCTCTATCCTTTAATACAAAATATGGAAGGTTCTGTGTATTTATTATTTTTTTAAATATTCCGTTTGAATTATATAAAACTATCTTCTTTTGAAATGGTGAACAGACTATTATATTTTCTGTATCTATAAATATGTTATTAAATCTCCTTTTTACACATTCAGGACAATCACCTTCTTTAAAATCTATTTCTCCAATTTTAAATAAATTTTTATTATAAATTAATACTTTTAACATCTCTTTGGAATAGAAATAAAAATTTTCATCTATAATTTTCACAAATTTAAATCCTTCAATATCACTTATAACTCCTATGAACTTCTCGTTAAGGATCATTTTGCTTAATATGAATAGTAAAATCATAATATCTTCATTGAGTAAAACTTACCTTAAACTTTTCACTATCAAAAGCATCTTTATTATCCATCATTATCATAATATATGTTTCAAGATTCTTTTCAATATTTTTTTTATTCATATTGCAAAATTCTTTTTTTCTTTTAACTGAAAATTTGTTACCTTCAATTGCACTTAAAAAGCATGGATTACATAACCTTACAGCCCAACATTCTTTGCATAATTCTTCTTTTATACTTATGAATTCATTAATAATATTATTAACCATATTAACATTTATCCCTTCAAATATATCTCCTATCTCCAAAACATATCCAAGTTTTTCACACGGATAAATCTTTCCTGAGGTTCCAACAAATGTTTTATAAAAACCAGGATAACATATTCCACCAGGATGTAAATATTTTTCTTTGATTATCCCTTTTGGCATTAAATGTATTTGATAAACACTTTTTCCAAAAAGTTCAAACAGAATTTTTATCTCATCATTATATTCTTCTTTCACCATCATTTTTACAAATTTTTCCCTAATCTTATTCCAGAAAGGGAGATACTCATTAATTTCTTCCTTTGTAAAATTATTATAAAAAGTTGTTCCAAATGGATTCACAAAAGAAAAAATATGAATGTTATCTTTAACTAATGGATTTTCTGTAAAAAATTTATAAAATTCTTCGCATCTATACGGCGGATGAATAACCACAGAAAACCCAACCTTTTTATTGTAGTATTCAGGATATAATTTCTTTATAAATAAAGCATTTCTATATACAATATCAAAAGAACCTTTATAATTTTGAAAAACTCTATATATATCATTTATATCTTTAGGACCATCAAGACTTATAAAAACCTGAAAGTCATTTTCAACAAAAAAATTAATAATTTTTTTATTCAGCAAGGTTCCATTTGTTGTTATTGAAAAATTTAAATTTCTTACATTTTTATTTTTAATAAAACGCACCGATGCCTCAATTATCTCAAAATTTAATAAAGGTTCACCTCCATAGAAACCTAAGACTTGCTTTTCTTTATTATCACAATGTTTCAAAAAGAACTCAATGCTTTTTTGAGCAATAGCCCAATCCATAAATTTATTTGTATGAACTCTATGACCATTATATAAACCTGAATAAGTGCAATATTTACATCTGAGATTACATTCCTCCGTTATATTGAGAACCACTCTGTTTATATTTTCTTTTTTCATTTTTTCGTCAAACTTAAATCCTTTTAGTTCCAATGGTCTGAAACATCCATATTGATTTTGTATATTTTCAATATTTTTTATAGTTTCGCTCAAACTTCTGTCTCTTTTGATTTTGCGTTTTATTTTTTCATTAAAACCTATTTTTTCATCAAGAATATTATACAACCTCTCATCTACTTCTAAAATAAAATTAGTATTTCTGTCATAAACGAAAAACCTATTATTTATAAAAAATTTCTTAACATTCATCTATTATTTATTAAATGTTATGTTAATCCCGGGAAGGACTTTAGTCTTCCCGGGATTATGACTACTAGCATCCATTCTTTATGCAGCTTCATTAGAGGCAAGCCCAGCGTCACAAGCACCGTCCATATAACCATTTGCATAATCATTAATAACGCCACCACACCAACAGGGACAACCACATCCACAAACTGGCTTTATTTTACCCTCTAACAAATTTAATATATTTATCATTTTTCCTCCTTTTAAGGTTTTATCTTCATTTATTTTGCCCTATGTCTTCCCTTCACACCTTTGGGCAAGAAGGTGCAAAGGGTTCTTCAAATAAATTTTATCCTCTTTAAAATTATATATATCTTTTATCCTTTTATCAATATAAAAATTCCCTTTCGATAGAGTTTATTTTATTCCTGCTTTTGATAAAAAAAATAGAATCCAGTAAAGGATTTTTTTTATTTATATCTTCATCCTCACATATTCCCTTAATAAATTTAAACATATCTTCTTTTCCATTCTCCCCTTCGGTGGAAGAAAACTCGTTATTATCTTCCCATCTTTAACTATAAAATTCCAAGATAAACTACTCTTTAATGAACATCTATCCTCTATACCACCAACATCAAAATAATATGGATATTCTATCCCATAGTCTTTAATCCATGGCGATATCTCTTTATTTGAACCATAATAATGCTCTATTAAAACTATTACCTGTAATGCAGGTATATTCTTTCTTAAATACTTCAAAAACTCTATCTCATCTTCAAGACAACTACCACAATCCTTCGGTGATATTGTTGAGATAAGACAAATCCCTTTCCCATATAAATTATTAAATTCAAAATCATTTGAAAGTGTATCTCTTAAAATAATTGAATATTCCTTCATAATTGAATATTCCTTCAAAGGAACATTAGAAAGAAGAACTTTATAAAAAGATACTTCCATTTTACTTGAAATAATCATTTTGCTTTGAAAAAATATTATTACAATGACAACTAAATAAAAAAGAAATTCAGAAATTATATTCTTTTTTATCATACGTAATGCTCTCATATAAATGAAAACAAAAATTATTTATTTTTTCCCGTCTCAATGTTCAACTTGTATTTAAATATCTTCATAGTGCCATTCTTGTTTATCTGTTTTGGTGATGCAAAATATATAATTCCATTATCATCTATTCCAATAGGTTGTTTATCAATATTAATCTCATCTAATATATCTCCGTTTGTATCTATTAGAACAATAAAACCATTAGGTTTTTCAATATATGCACCTTTATCAAAATAAAATATTAGAAGATATTTAGGTGGTATCTTTAGTAGCCTCAAAGGTGGTGTCCAAGTCTCTCCCCATTCTATAGTTTTTTTAAACCATTCATCATTTGTAACTATTCTTTGAGGTTTAAACTTTTCTTTTGGCGGAATAAATCTTTCAATTTTGAGTTTACATTTTTTTATCAATTTCCCATCTGTAGTAAATTTATAAAAAATAGGTTTATGAGGTTCTATAAAATATAATGTATCATTAAGTATCTCAATCATCCCCCTTGTAGTCCCAATTTGTAATACCCATTCAAAGTATTCCTCATCTAATTCAAGAAAATTTTTATTTTCAGGTGTCCCATCCGGCTTCAACCTTTGAATACCATACCAAGGTTTTCCACCTCTGAATAAGGACTTATGCCTAAAAATAAAAATGTTCCCTCTTGAATCAAGGGTAAAATCAAAAATTATACCAATATTTCTTATAATTCTTTTCAACACCATTTCATCTTTTTCTAAGTTGTAAATTGACATAATACCATTTGAAGTAAGAAAGTAACAATAATCTTTATAAAGTCTTACCATAGAACCTTTCGTTATTTCATCAGGGCCATCCCCAAAATTTGCTATGAGTTTTTCTTTACCTTTTGACCACATAGTATTATTATAGTCTAATATATAGTTATCTTTCCATATATATATCCTTGGTGTTTGGCCATAATGGCAAATTATTTGTGAAGTCAGAGAATCAATATCTATAAGTGTAAAGATTTCTTCAAAAGTAAGTGAAAAAATAATCAAAATCATAAATTAATTTATAAATTGGATAAAGGCGAGAACGCCTTTATCCACACCAACAAGTATTACCAACGTTATAACAATCACAGTTCCATATAGGATTATCTGGAAATCCACTCCAATATCTAGTTCCAGTTGGAACATTCCCTTCACCACCTCCATCTTCATATGGTGGATATTCAAATCCATCACCTAACGATGGAATTTCATTTGCTGACGAAGTCAGAAATAAATTACATATAATTCCAATTAACATTAATAGTATAATAATACATTTTATTTTTTTCATAATTTACCTCCATTTTCAAATTTTAATTTTTTCGTTTCTCTTCCACAAGCCCTTTTATGTCTTCCCTTCACACCTTTGGGCAAGAAGGTGCAAAGGGTTCTTTAAATAAACTTTATCCTCTTTAATGTTAAATATATCTTTATTCTGGAATTCTTTATTATGCATTCATCAGTATAAAAATTCCCTCTCGAGAGAGAGAGATTAATTTATTTCTGCTTTTGATGAAACTCATAAGCATATTTTATTTATAAATAAAAAATATAATCCTGTCAAGGATTTTTTTTGAAAAATTTTCTATATTTAAAAATAAAGAATTATCAATGGTTGTAAAAAGTGAGAAAAAAGAGTTCTATATTCATCTTGAAGCGAATAAAGATTTTCCCTTAGGTTTATTATCTCAGAAGCATTTTTCAAAGCAAGAGAATCTATATCTTGAAGTGTTAAAGAAATTATTAAAAACATATAATTATTTTATCAATATAATAAAAATAATCAAGAAAAATCACAATTCTTTTGCACTACCATTTTCTATCTTTATTATCCTATCAAGCATATTTAATGGAGTTTTTCTATGCGTTATAATTATCATCGTCTTTCCCCTAAATATATCCATTGCAAGCCTTATTATCTTCTTCTCATTTTTTATATCAAGATTACTCGTTGCCTCATCAAGTATCACAATAGGTGCATTCTTTAATACTGCCCTCGCTATCGCTATCCTCTGCCTCTCACCACCTGAAAGCCTTATCCCCCTTTCACCTATCTTCGTATCAAGACCTCCCCCTTTCTTTTTCACAAAATCCATAACTCCTGATATCCTTGCAGCCTCTATTATCTCAATATCTGTTGCATTTCTCTTACCTAATCTTATATTCTCCCTTATCGTATCTGAAAACAAAAATATATCCTGTGATACATAACTTATACTTTCCCTCAATGATTTCAAATTAATATCCCTTATATCTATCCCATCTATCATAATCTTTCCTTCCCTATGTTCATAAAACCTTAAAATTAACCCTGCTATTGTTGATTTACCAATCCCACTCTCTCCCACTACCCCTATCTTCTCACCCGGAAATATCAACAATGAAAAGTTCTTTAATATATCATTCATACCATCATAAGAAAAATAAACATTTTTAAACTCAATTTTACCTTCTATCCTTTCAATCTTTATTCCTCTATCTCTTTCCTCCTCCTCATCCATTATCTCAAATATCCTCCTTATTGAAACTATTGATTGCTGAATAGAAATATTCATCTGCATAAATGCTTGCGTGGGAGCAAATAGATACCTGATAAATGAATTAAACGCCACAAGTGTGCCTATCGTTAATCTCCCTTTCATTATCTCATAACATCCATACCATATCAAAATTATTGGACCTGTTGATGAGATAACATTTGAAAAAATATTAAATATAGTTGCTGTAATATCAAGTTTAACTGTCTTCCTTATCCCTTCTCTCAAACTCCTTATAAATCTTAATGTCCCATATCTTTCTCCTGTAAATGCCTTAATTATCATTATACCTGACAACAACTCCTGTAAATCCTTTGATACCTTCGCAAATGCCTCCCTTAATTCATAACTCAAATCCCTTATCCTCTTATTAAATATATATGTTGTTAAAGCATATAAAGGCAATATTGAAAGACATATTATTGCAAGTTTATAGTGTAAATAAAATGTCGCACATATCCCAACTATGAATGTGAGAAAATTTTGAACAAATGAGATAAATGTATCTGCAAGAAGTCCCTGAACCTGATTTGTATCATCTTGAATCCTGCTCATAAGATAACCTGTCTCTTTATTATGAAAATATGATAATTTTAATCTCTCTATCTTATCTAATAATGTAACCTTCAAATCAAACAAGACCTTTGCCCTGAATGTTGAAAGCAAATATCTTTCAACAAAAAATGATATACCTTGAATAATAATTACACCTATAAGAGAAAACCCTATTATATTAAGAACCTTAAAACTCCTCATCCTTATAACATCATCAAGAATATATCTTGTTAAGAAAGGCATTGGAAGTTGTAAGAGAATAGAAACAAGCATAAAGAAAAATGCTAATAATCCCTTTCTCCAATAAGGTGAAAGAAATCTAAGAAAACGGAGAAAGGGATTAGAGGTCAATTTTTATATGTAGTAATTTAACTTTGAATTTGCAATTATCAGTAAGGAAAATTATTATTTTATCTTTATTAACAATTAACAATTCAGGTTCATAAAGAATATTTTTATCTTCATTAAATAAGATGCTTGAGTTGAATGGATAAATACTCCCAACATATTTATAATTTTCTAATAAATAAACATCTATAAAATAATAAAATAAAGATGAATATAAATCTGCTTTTTCTTTTTGGCTCATATTCTTAATCTTCTTATTATTATAAATTGACCAATTGTATAACCAAGCTTTTTCAAACATTATAAACAAATATTTCCCATTCGTTGCTATTTTTACTTTGGGACACTGAGTAACAAATCTATGTAGTTTTTTATCAAATTTAACTTTTGGAGTTTTCCAATACTTAATAGAACGACAAGAAATTATCATCTTTTTTTTGCTAAAAATGTCATATACAATAAATTTGTTTACAAAATAATCATATACTATTAAAAAACTATCATATACACAAAAATAATAAGGAAAATCAGGTAATAATTTTTGTCTCCATCTTCTTTGAGGATAGACAAGTGCATCCCCAAACTCTAATAGAACCTTCCCATTATCCCAATTAAATAATACAAACAAATTTTCATATCTATCAATCACCATAAAAACTAATAAAGTATCATTTAAAATCCTAAAATACCATCCATTAAAAGGAAGAGCGAGCTCTTTGTTTAGTTTATAACCATTCTTCTCTTTTTCATAAACCATCAACTTACTATGATAAGCGCAAAGTAGTTTATTCCCATAGAAATGAGCATCCCCCCAGTTCTTCTTTTCACCTGGTCCTTCTCCATCAATCGCTAATGTTTCTATAACCTCATCTCTTTCTATATTTATCATAAGAGAAGGACTCTGAATGCCTGAAATTATTAAAAAACTATCATTCCCTCCCATATACTGAGGAAAATATAAGCCTTCAAAGTGGCTTTCTCTTTCTATTTCTTTCGCAATCTTAAAATTTATGGTTTTTTCAATGTATTTAGAACAATTTAGAAATAAAATAAAGATAAATAACAAAAATTTATTATTCATTTTTTCTTAAATTATCAAATGCATCCATTTTCTTTTCTCTAATCTCTATGTATCTTCTCAATAATACTTCATATGCCCTTTTCTCTTTTTTACACATCTCTATCAATCTTCCTTTGTTCAGTTTTCCTTCCTCATCTATCCCATAAAGATAACAAACTCCACAAAACCTCAAAGCCCAACAATCCCTGCAAATCTCGTCTCTGATCAATGCAAATTCTTCCATAAGGCGATAACACTTTTCATAATCAAATCCATTTATAACATCTCCTATATGAAATGTAAAACCAGTCTTTTCACAGAGAAATATTGAGCCATTTACATCAACTAATGGTCTTAATTGTCCTGGGGTACAACCACTACTTGAATAAAAAATCTCCCCAAGAGGTATCATAAATCTGTTATGAATTTTTGAAAATTCTATTTCATAAAAATCAAAAAGAACATTATGGGAAATTTGAGATTTACCTTTTATCTTGCAGTCTTTATATTCATTGTATAAAAATTCCTCATTTTTGTAGTTTGGTGAGTATTTGAAACCATAAAATTCTGAAGTCTCATTCATAGGAAGGAATGAAAGCCCTCCAATTTTAACACTCACATTCTCAGAAAAATATTCTGTAAAAAATTTGGCAACCTTTTCAATATCTGTTCCTCCTGTAGCCACACTTATAAAACCAACATTCTTTTTAAAGAATTCAATATTTTTATCTTTTATTTTATTTAAATTTTTCATTACTACATCAAATGTTCCTTTTCCTGTTTTATCAAGCCTAAATTTGTTATGAATATCTTTAGGACCATCAAGTGAAACTGCTAATCTGATATTATTATTTATAATAAACTCAATTTCCTCATCTGTAATAGTGTATAAATTTGTGGTAAATGAAAATATAATTTCCTTTGTATAATCCTTTAACTTTTCTTTAATGTATTCAATACTTTTTTTAATCACTTTAAAATTTAACAAAGGCTCACCACCATAAAAAGTTATAATCTTTCTTTCACTATTCTCACTATGATTTAGATAAAAATCAAGGATTTTTTTTGCCATTGGAAAATGCATTAGATTGTTTTTTAAAGGTCTACTTATTGTTTTATAATAGTTATTTGAAAAAAAACAGTATTTACATTTAAGATTGCAATTATCTGAAATAAACATTGATATACCAACTAAATCATTTTCTAAAATTTTTCTCATCTCTTCAAATGAAAAAGGAGGAACTATTTTCTTAGGTCTTTTTAGGGAAAAGATACCTTTCTTTTGGAACTCAATTATTTTCTCATTAGTATTCCAGTAACTCGTATCTATCATATTATATATTTTTTCATCACACCTTAGAATATTATTTGAATTCACATCATAGATATAATAATTATTTCCTACTTTTAACTTTTTTATAAATGGAACATTCATTTTTTCTCCAGTTTTTTGAAAAGGGGGTCGGATGCTTCCGTCCCCCTAAAGTTATACTGCAAATGCATCAAATTGTCCTATATCCATACGAGCGCTACAATATGAACCTGCTGAACAGTTTTCCCCTTCTCTTGAACCTCTATCCCAGCAATCGCATCTACATTCTGGTTTCGCTCTTCCGATTAAGGCATCTACTATTATCCCAGGAAATACTATTTCAATCATAAAATTACCTCCATTTAAATTTTTAATTTTTTTCTTTTGCTAAAATCAAACCCTTTTATGCCCTTTTATGTCTCCCCTTCACACCTTTGGGCAAAGGTGCAAAGGGTTCTTCAAATAAACTTTATCCTCTTTAATGTTAAATATATCTTTATTCTGGAATTCTTTATTATGCATTCATCAGTATAAAAATTCCCTCTCGAGAGAGAGAGAT
>CBFGJG010000055.1:0-11593 GCA_965649055.1 Caldifarciminota bacterium | reverse complement strand
TCTCCATCTGGTTTATCATCAACACCTAACTGGACAGCTGAAGCAAATCAGTTAAATGCATACTTTGGATATTCAGTTTCAACAGCTGGTGATGTAAACGGAGATGGATATTCAGATATTATAATAGGTGTTGTTTTGTATGATAATGGCGAGACAGATGAAGGTCGTGCATATGTTTATTATGGTTCTCCATCTGGATTATCATCAACACCTAACTGGACAGCTGAAGCAAATCAGTTAAATGCATACTTTGGATATTCAGTTTCAACAGCAGGGGACGTAAATGGGGATGGATATTCAGATATAATAATAGGTGCTGATTTGTATGATAATGGTGAGTCAGATGAAGGTCGTGCATATGTTTATTATGGTTCTCCATCTGGATTATCATCAACACCTAACTGGACAGGTGAATCAGATCAAGTTGGTGCGAACTATGGCATTTCAGTCTCAACAGCAGGGGATATTAATGGAGATGGATATTCGGATATAATTATAGGTGCTGATTTGTATGATAATGGTGAGTCAGATGAAGGTCGTACTTATGTTTATTATGGTTCTCCATCTGGATTATCATCAACACCGAACTGGACAGGAGAATCAAATCAGGATCTTCATCTTATGGTATTTCAGTCTCAACAGCAGGGGACGTAAATGGAGATGGATATTCGGATATAATTATAGGTGCTGGTTCGTATGATAATGGTGAGTCAAATGAAGGTCGTACTTATGTTTATTATGGTTCTCCATCTGGTTTATCATCAACACCTAACTGGACAGGTGAATCAGATCAAGTTGGTGCGAACTATGGCATTTCAGTCTCAACAGCAGGGGATATTAATGGGGATGGATATTCAGATATAATAATAGGTGCTGATTCGTATGATAATGGTGAGTCAGATGAAGGTCGTGCATATGTTTATTATGGTTCTCCATCTGGATTATCATCATTACCTAACTGGACAGGTGAATCGAATCAAGTTAGTGCGAACTATGGCATTTCAGTCTCAACAGCAGGGGACGTAAATGGGGATGGATATTCGGATATAATTATAGGTGCTCTTTTTTATGATAATGGTGAGTCAGATGAAGGTCGTGCATATGTTTATTATGGTTCATCAACAGGATTATCATCATCGCCTGATTGGATAGGTGAATCAAATCAGGCATCTGCATACTATGGAATTTCAGTCTGTTCTGCGGGAGATGTAAATGGGGACGGATATTCAGATGTAATAATAGGTGCACATTTTTATGACAATGAGCAGAAAGATGAAGGTCGTGCATATGTTTATTATGGTTCATCAACAGGATTATCATCATCGCCAAACTGGACAGGAGAATCAAATAAGCTGGGTGCAAATTTTGGCAGTTCAGTTTCAACAGCAGGTGATGTTAATGGAGATGGGTATTCAGATATAATCATTGGTGCTCCTTATTATACGAATGGGCAGATAGGCGAGGGTTGTGCCTATGTTTATTATGGTTCATCCACAGGACTATCATCATTACCTAACTGGACAGGAGAATCAGATCAAGCAGATGCAGGTTATGGCAGGTCAGTATCAACAGCTGGAGATGTAAATGGGGATGGATATTCGGATATAATTATAGGTGCTGTTTGGTATGACGGTGGAGAGACAAACGAAGGTAGAGCATATGTGTATAATGGCTCTCCAACAGGGTTATCATCATTACCTAACTGGACAGGTGAATCAAATCAGGCATCTGCATACTATGGCATGTCAGTATCAACAGCTGGAGATGTTAATGGAGATGGATATTCAGATATTATTGTTGGTGCTTCTCTATATGACAATAGTGAAACTAATGAGGGAATGGCATTTGTTTATTATGGAAATGAAGGAAGAGGGAAGATTGTGAACCTTAGACAGATGAGGACAGATTTAACAACACCAATAGTTCCTTCTCTTCTAACATATTCAGAGAACTCCTTTGGAATATTAGCAGGTCTTTTCTCTAATTATGGAAGGGTTTTAGCAAAAGCAGAGATAGAAGTAAAACCATTGGGAATACCATTTGATGGAACTAACCTTATAACGACAGATTGGATAGATTTAGGGACATCTGGATATACTTTATCTAATCTAATAAGTGGTCTTGATAATAACACGCTTTATAAATGGAGATTAAGGGTAAAATATCATCCAAAATATGGTTCACCAATACATTCAAGATGGTTTTATATATCAGGAAATGCACCAAATGAGGTAGATTTTAGGACTGGTGTTGTAGGTATAGTAGAAGATGATAGGGATGTGATATTAAGATATGAGATGAGTAAAGGTAAGGTCATATTCCATCTTGATAAGGTTATAGATAGTGATATAGTGATATACAATGTTGTTGGTGTTGTAATAGACAGGATAAAGATAGATAGAAAAGATATAATATGGGATAAGAAAGTTCCAAAAGGTGTATATTTTGCAAAAATAGAAGTTAGAAATAAAGGAATCAAATTTGTAATAGTAAGATAGTTTTAACAGAAAAATAGTAATATTATTCATAATGTATTTATTTTAGAACAAATAAATTAAGATAATACTTAAATTGTTTTTTCCCCTTGAAATTTTTCTGTAACATAGTATATATATCATTGTTTAAATTATAAAAAGGAGGTTTAATGGAATTAAATATAGATGTAATAAATGAAAAGGCAAAAGAGGAAAGCGCATTTATACAGAAGATTTTTGGAGAAATTGGAAAGGTTATTGTAAATCAAAGATATTTGATTGAAAGACAGATAATCTGTTTACTTACAGATGGGCATCTTCTTATTGAAGGTGTCCCCGGACTTGCAAAGACATATTCTGTTAAGGCACTCGCATCATCTATTGATGCGGAGTTTAAAAGGATTCAATTTACTCCGGACTTACTTCCCGCAGATGTTATGGGAACAGAGATATATGATTCAAAATCAGGTAAATTCACGACAAAAAAAGGTCCTGTGTTTGCAAACCTAATCCTTGCAGATGAGATAAACAGAGCACCACCAAAGGTTCAGTCTGCTTTGCTTGAAGCAATGCAGGAACATCAGGTTACTATAGGTGATAAGACATTTCCATTACCAGAACCATTTTTTGTCCTTGCAACACAGAACCCTATCGAACAGGAAGGAACATATCCATTACCGGAGGCACAGGTTGATAGGTTCAAACTCAAGGCAGTTATAACCTATCCATCCTATGAGGAAGAATTAAAAATAATGGAGATTGATGCAGATGCCAAGATGAAAGAGATAAAACCTGTGATAAAACCTGATGATATTTTGAGGTTGAAAAAATTTGTTCAGGATATATATGTTGATGAGAAGATTAAAAAATATATCCTTGATATTGTTTTTGCAACAAGGGAACCTGAAAGATACAAACTTGAAGAGATAAAACCATGGATTCAATACGGTGCATCACCAAGGGCATCAAAATACCTTCTTGAAACATCAAAGGCACATGCATTTATTGAAAGAAGAGGGTTTGTTATACCGGAAGATGTAAAAGAAATGGCAAAGGATGTCTTAAGACACAGAATAATTTTAACATATGAAGCAGAGGCTGAAAATATAACAACAGAGGAGATTATACAGAAGATTCTCAATACTATTGAAGTTCCATGAAGACTTCCGATATCATAAAGAAAGTAAGAAAAATAGAGATTTATACAAGGAAGATAGTTGATACTGTCCTTGGTGGTGAATATAAGTCTTCATTTAAAGGGAAAGGGATTGAATTCCATGATGTGAGGGAATACATAATTGGTGATGATGTGAAGACAATAGATTGGAATGTTACTGCAAGGATGGGTTCTCCTTATGTTAAAAGATTCATAGATGAAAGGGAATTAAATATAATCCTGATGATAGATATTTCAGGTTCTACTATCTTCGGTAGTTATGCACAGAAAAGGGAGAGAATTGCTGAGATTTCTGCACTTTTCGCATTCTCCGCTATAAGGAACAATGATAGGGTGGGACTTTTATCATTTACAGACAGGATAGAAAAGTTCATTCCACCTGAAAAAGGAAGAAAACATGCACTCTGGATATTAAGGGATATCTTGTTTTTTGAACCTGAAGGTAGACTGACAGACCCCGTTCCTGCGTTCGAATATATTCTGCATATATTAAAAAGAAGAGGAATAATATTCCTGATATCTGATTTTTTAGGCGATGGGTTTGAGACTGAAAAAATCAGAAAGCCTTTTTCCATACTTTCAAGAAAACACGACTTGATACCTGTTATTATCAGGGATAAATTTGAAACAGATTTTAAGATAAAAGGTATTATTGATATAAAGGATGCGGAAACAGGTGAGGAATTTTCTATCCCTTCATTTGAATTAAATAAATACCTTAAAAAAAGAAACGATGATGAATTGTTTAGATTATTCAAGAAGAACGATTGTGATTTTATCTTTATAAATACAGATGAAGATTATCTTCCTGCAATAGAAAAATTCTTTAGAAACAGGGCTAAAAGAATGGCAATATGATACTGCTTTTATTTACAATTACAAAATTGAACATATCAAAGGATTTGATAACAGCAGGTGAGATTATTGAAGCAAAACTGAATCTTAAAGATAGCATAAATATTTCTTTAAGCTTTAACGATTCTGACCTTATTGAAATAAACGAGATGAAGATAAATAAATCAAAACAAGGTTATGATTATCTTTATAAACTAACATCTTATCATCCAGGCGAAAAAAAGATTTACCTGTTGAAAGACAAAGATACGCTCGGTTTAATTGAATTTAAGGTTAAAAGCCTTCTTAAAGGTGATGAAACAGATATTGTTGATATAAAAGAACCTTTAAATGTCTTCAATCCATATTATCTTTTTTTGCTTTTAATAATACCTTTTGTTGCTTTTTTAATCTTCATTTTTAAGAGACCAAAAAGAAAGAAAAAAATAATTGAAGAAATTACAATTCCACCTGAAGAAGAGGCTTTAAGTATGCTTGAAAAGGCAAAAGATATGATTGAAAAAGATTTAAAAATTTTCTTCTTCAATATTTCAGAGATTTTCAGGATATATATTGAGAAGAAATTTAGATTTCCTGCTATAGAATCAACAACAACTGAAATATCACAGTATATAAAGAAACTTAAATTAAGTGAATTAAACGAATTTGTCCCATTGATGAAAAGATGGGATATATATAAATTCACAGAAATTGCTCCTGATAAAAAAGATGCCGAAGAATCTTTTAATAAAGTTAAGGAGTTCATAAATGCTCATAGATAAACCATTTTATCTTCTGTTCATTCTTCTCATTCCATTATTATATCTTTATAACAGAAAGAAAAAAACTATATCATATTCACTTGGATATATTGTTAAGAACAAAAGATTTTACAGATTCCTGAAAGATATACCTTTATTACTATTAATATTGATTTTCCTTCTTGAAATAATCGGTATGTCAAGACCAAGAAAAGGTGTTGAAAAAGAGGAAATTGAAACACAGGGAATAGATATAGTTATATCTCTTGATATTTCAGGTTCAATGCTTGCAGAAGATTTTAAACCACAGAACAGGCTTAATGTAGCAAAATCAGTTGCAAAGGAATTTGTTTTAAAAAGAACAGGTGATAGAATAGGTCTTGTCGTCTTCTCAAATGGTGCATTGATGCAATGCCCTTTGACTATTGACAGGAACATAATTTTTAAAATGATAGATGATGTCCAGCAGGGACTCCTTCCAGATGGAACTGCAATAGGAATGGGGATAGCAACTTCGCTTCTTTTGTTTGAAAATTCAAAGGCAAAAGAGAAGGTTATAATCTTGATAACAGACGGAATAAACAATGCAGGTAAGATTTCACCACTTGAAGCAACTTCAATGGCACAGAAAATGGGAATAAAAATCTATACGATAGGCATAGGTAAAAAAGGAGAAGTCCCATACCCTGTTTATCAGGGTGGAATAAAAAGGTATGTTATGACGAATTTTGAGATTAATGATAGAGAGTTGATGGAAATAGCATACAAAACTGGTGGTAGATATTTTGCTGCAACTGATGAAAATATGTTTAAAGAAGTTATGGAAACAATAAACAGACTTGAACCAACAACATTTAAGGTTATAAAATACAGGAACTACTATGAGAGATTTAATCTCTTTTTAATACCTGCAGTCATATTGTTTTCTATTTTCTTTATAGAGCCTTTAATAACATGGAGGCTTTTGTGAACTGGGGTTCTCCAAGATTCCTTTATTTTCTTTTTCTTATACCTGTTTTTATTTTCATATTTATTTTAAAAAAGATTAGAAGGAACTTTTTAATAAAAAAATTTTTCACGAAGACATCTTATTTATTCAATGTGAATCCAATAAAAGAAAACATAAGATTTATTCTCTTTTTGATATCTTTTTTCTTCCTTGTCATTTCTTCTGCAAGACCAAAATGGGGTGAAAAGGCAGAGATAACAAAAGGGAAAGGTGTTGATGTGGTCTTCTGTGTTGATGTCTCAAAAAGTATGCTGTGTGAGGATATAAAACCAAACAGGATAGAGCTTGCAAAACTTATTTTAAGGATGCTTTCGGAGAACCTTCAAGGAAACAGGGTTGGTCTTGTCGCATTTGCAGGTGATGCGTATATTCTCTGTCCATTAACCACTGATATAGGTGTTTTTACATTGTATCTTGAACTACTTAAGCCACAATTCTTCCCTTATTTTGGAACGAATATTGGAAGGGCTCTTGAGGTTGCATTAAAAATATTCGATGAAAAATCTGCATCATCAAAGGCTGTAATTATAATCTCGGACGGCGAAGATTTAACAGGTAATGTGAATCTTCCAATTGGTGCTTATATTGAAAAAGGTATAAGGATATTCACAATAGGTATAGGAACAAAGGAAGGTGCACCTGTTCCTGAGATTGACTCACTGGGAAATATAAAAGGATATAAAAAAGATGAGAAAGGCGAGATGGTTATATCAAAACCCAATGAAGTTTTGCTTGCAAATATAGGAGCAATGGGAAAAGGTGGATATATTGGTTTAAACAGGGATCCTTTACCGATTATTGGTTTCATTGAGAAAATGAAGAAAGGAGAATTCACAGGAGACAGGACTATTGAGCTTGAAGACAGATACCAGTATTTTTTAATTGTTAGTATAATAACACTTTTAATTGGTTTAATCGTGAGGGAAGTATGATTCTGATATTACTTGCAAATATTTCAGGTCTCATAAATAAAGGTAATAAATTTTTTAAAGAAGGTAAGTATGATTCTGCATTGATTTATTATAATGAAGCACAGATGCTTGCTCCTGATAATCCTTATGCAAACTATAATAAAGGTGCAGCACTTTATAAACTTGGTAAATACGATGAGGCAATAGAATGTTTCAAAAAGTCAATCGAGAGCAAAAAAAGAAATATAAAATCAAAAAGTTTCTATAACCTTGGAAATTCCTATTTTAAGAAAGGTGATATTGAAAATGCCTTGAAATCTTATATAAATGCATTAAAATTAAATCCTAAAGATATTGATGCAAAGAAGAATATTGAACTTATTATGAAATTGCCGAAACAGGAAAAAGAAAAACAAAAAGAAGATGAACAAAATAAACAGGAACAAAAGCAGGATGAAAAGGTCGAGCAGAATTTACAGGTTTTAAAGGACGAGATGAAGAAGATGATGGAAGACTATCTGAAGCAGCAGAAGAAAGGAGGTTCAAAGGCTCGTGATTGGTAGTATTTTTTTACTTATACTTTCTTTCGAATTCACTGCTACTGTTCAATCAAATGTTGTTAATGTTGGTGAACCATTTAATATTGAAGTAAAGATATCAGGTGAAAAGGTAAATGCTGAACCAATACCACCGGATATTAAAGAATTCCAGCTTGCAGGAAGGAGCACATATACATCAAGCCAGATAACAATAATAAATGGCAAGATGGAAAGGAGTTTTACAACAACATATGTTTTTTCATATATACCAAAAAGCACAGGTGAATTTGAGATTCCACCATTCACATTGAATTATAAAGGTGAAACATATTCAACCAATAAGATAAAGATAACTGTTATTGGTGAAAAAGAAACAAAAAAGGAAACAAAGACACAGCAGAAAGGAAGTATATTTATTGAAACCTATGTTTCGAGAAACAATGTTTATGAAGGTGAGGGAATACTTGTTGAATACAAGCTTTTCACAAGAAAGAGAATAACAGGTCTGGAATTTTCAAAAAGACCTGATTTTCCGGATTTCTGGAAGGATGAAGTTTATGTTCCAAAAGAAGTAGAATTCAAGAGGGAAATAATCAACGGGGTTGAGTATTACACGATGACACTTTATAAAGTATTTTTATACCCTTTGAGAACAGGAAGGCTTAAAATTCCTGAAATCGGTATGCTTGTTCAGGTTGCAACAACAGATATTTTTGATTTCTTTGGACAGACTTATGAAATTCTTTCAGATGAAAAAGAGATAAATGTGAAAGGACTTCCTGAACCTAAGCCTGAGAATTTTAGTGGTGGTGTTGGAAGTTTCAAAACAAAGATATATTTTGAAAAGGATACTGTTTTTTCTGGTGAAGGAACGAACCTTATATTTGAGGTCGAAGGAATTGGAAACATAAGATTTATTACACCGCCCGAGATAAAAGGTGATAATGATATAAAGGTTTATAAGCCAGAAGAACAGATTAAGATAACATCAAAGACTGAGATTGAGAAGGGTATTAAGAAATTTAAATATCTTGTGGTTCCATTGTCAGATGGTATAAAAACACTTAAAAGTTTTAAATTTTCCTATTTTGACCCTAAAAGAAATATTTATGTGGTTGACACAGTAAAGATTCCTCAACTCTTTGTTATCCCTGGGGGAACAACGGAAGAAAAGGAAACAAAAAAGATTGGTAAAGATATATATTTTATAAAAACAGATTTTAGATTGAAAGATTGTAATTTTAAAAACAAGATTTTCTATTCATTAACAATATTTTTTACATTACTTCCTTTCTTGGGATTGGTGTATTTTATTGAGAATACAAAAAGGCTTAGAGACCTTGGATACTCAAGATTGAAGTCATTACCAAAGATTACGAAGAAAGGTTTAAGAGAGATTAAGATTGCAATGAAAAAGAAAGATGATAAAAGATTCTTTGATGAACTTCATAAACTGCTCCTTGATTTTATTAAACACAGGTATAACATAGAATCATATGGAATAACAATCGATGAATTAAAAGAGAGGATGATAAACATCGGTATAAACAAAGAAATTACAGAAAAATTTATAGAACTGTTAAATCTATGTAATATTAGAAGATATTCGCCGTTGAACGAAAAAGAAGATATTGAGAGTATTTTCAAGAGAACACAGGAGATTTTAAATGTTCTTTCTTAGTATTTTATTGTCAAATGCTCAAATTTTGAACAATGCAAATGAATTATATAGAAACGGAAAATTTGAAGAAGCATTGGAAGAATATTTAAAGATAGAAGTAAAAAACCCATATCTTTATTACAATATAGGGAATACATATTACAGGCTTGGTAAGAAGGGATATGCATTATTGTATTATAAAAAGGCATATTATCTTTCTCCAAGAGATAGAGAGATAAGAAATAATATTGAGATTATTGAAGGAAAAAAAAGTTTTGAAAACCCTCTTGTTAACTTTGCATACTCTTTTGTTAACTTTTTCTCGTTAAATGAGGCATTTATAATATTCTTAATCCTTTATGCTTTAGGAACATTTCTATTGACATTGTTTTTTATAAGAAGAGAACCAAGATTACTCCTTATTTCAATAATATTGATTTTCGTATCTTTGATTTTTATTCCACCTGTTGTATTCTGGATAACAAAGATAAATTCTAATGAATGTGTTATTGTTGAAGATACGATTGGAAGGAGTGGACCCGGTGATAACTTCCAGGAGATTTTAGAAGTTAAAGAAGGTTCATCAGGGAGGATATTAAAGAAAGATAATGAATGGCTTCTTTTTACAACCGGTAAAGAGATAGCCTGGATTAAAGGTTCTGTAAAATTCATAATAGAAAAGTGAGGTAAAATGAAAGGTTTTTCAACTAAATGTGTCCATAAAGGGACACTGCATACAGAGATTAGGGCTGTGAATACACCGATATTCCAGACAAGCAATTTTCTGCTTAAAGATGAAGATTACGAAAAAATAATAAAAGGAAAGGCAATAGAAATAAACCTTTATACGAGGTATTCAAACCCTACAAGAAGTTCAGTTGAAGAGAAGATAAAATCCCTTGAATGTGCAGAAAGTGCAATAACATTCTCATCAGGTATGGCTGCTATTTCCACAACACTTTTCACCTTGTTAAAACCGGAAGGGAGATTATTAACAACATTCGACATATATGGTGGAACAACATATTTTCTGAATAAAGTTCTTAAAAATTACAATGTTCATATTTTATATAAAGACCCTTTTGATACAGATGGAATAGTCGAATCAATGAAGGATGCAGATGTTATCCTTTTTGAGTCTCTATCAAATCCATTATTAAAACTTCTGGATATTGAAAGAATAGCGAATAAGAAGAAAGAAAACCAGATTTTAATAATTGATAATACATTTTTGACACCTTATAATCTCAATCCATTAAAACTCGGTGCAGATATAGTTATTCATTCAGCATCAAAATACCTTAATGGTCATTCAGATTTAATCGCTGGAATAGTATGTGGTAAAAAAGAAATTGTTGAAAAAATAAGGGAAAATATGATACTCATTGGTGGTTCAATGGACCCAATAGCAGCATTCCTTCTTGAAAGAGGATTGAAGACACTGGGGATAAGGATGGAAAGGCATAATAAAAATGCATACGAGATTGCAAGATTCCTTGAAGGAAAAAGAAAGATAAAAAAGGTTATCTATCCAGGTATTGAATCATATCCTAAATTTGAACTTGCAAAGAAAATCCTTAAAAATGGTTCTGGTGGTATGATAACATTTGTGATTGATGGTGGTAATGAGAATGGTGTTAAGTTTATGCATAATCTAAAGATAATAAAAGAGGCAACAAGCCTTGGTGGCGTTGAATCACTTGTTTCAATGCCTTTCAACACTTCTCATGCAGGTTTGAGTGATGAAGAAAGGATGAAAATGGGTATTGAACCTGGAACAATAAGATTATCAGTTGGCATAGAAGATGTAGAAGATTTAAAGGAAGACATTGATATTGCGTTAAATAACTTATGATTTTTTAATTAGATGAATAAGCCTATTTTATTATATATTTAAGTGCATTTTTTATTACCTGTGCTGAATCAAGTTCTTTCAAATATTGTATGAGAAGGCAGAAGCATTTGGAGTAAATCCCAATTTCCCTCATAATAAAAAGCAACATTTTCAGGACAGGACAAATTGTGTTGATTTTTGTGCTGATTCATAAAATTAGTTTTTAGTAATATTATATGACATTAAAAAATAGTAACCACATTTTCAAAAAAACGGGAAGATCAGGGACATGGTGGTACAATTTATTATAATTAACATTTAAGTTTTGTCTAAAAATTTTATCATAAATCTCATCAATTATTATAGGTGGTATATATGCTAACACACAAGGTAG
>CBFGJG010000054.1:0-11743 GCA_965649055.1 Caldifarciminota bacterium | reverse complement strand
ATGATAAAATTTTTAGACAAAACTTAAATGTTAATTATAATAAATTGTACCACCATGTCCCTGATCTTCCCGTTTTTATCTTTTGACATAGATAAAAATCAGGTTATTATTTTATTATGATAATAAGTATTGGTAATATTGTTTTTGGTGGAACAGGAAAAACCCAGATGACAATTGCTTTAGGTGAAAGAATGAAAGAAAAATTTGCAATTATCCATTCCGGGTATGGGGGAAGACTTAAAGGTAAATTGAAACTTGTTTATGATGGATATAGACTTCTTTCTGAACCATTGGAATGCGGTGATGAACCAGTTTTGTTAGCAAGAAGGCTTAAAAATTCAATAATTGTTGTAGGGAAGAGAAGGGAAGAGGCAATAGAATTTGTGAAATCTGAGTTTGCCATAAATAATTTCATACTTGACGATGCTTTCCAGTACAGAAGATTAAAAAAAGATATAAATATAATAATGGTTAATTCTGATAAACCGTTTCTTTTTCCAAGAGATAATCCATCTTATATCAATATTGCAGATTTATGTGTTGTAGTTGAAAGGGGTAAAGATTCTCCATTATTAAAAAATATTAAAATACCTGTTTTCAGGTCTTACATAGAACCTTTTAACCTCCCTAAAGTAAAAAAAGTTATTGGTTTCTGTGGTATTGGAAATCCTGAGGGCTTTAGGAATCTGCTTATAAAATATGGATATCAGTTAATTGCCTTCTACAAATTCCCTGACCACCATCATTATACTGAAAAAGATTTATATTTTATAAGAAAAAAGTGTTCCGAGCTTGGTGCAGAAGGGATTATAACAACTGAAAAAGATATTGTTAAGATAAATGAAAAAGATATATATTTTATTCCTGCAAGGCTTAAGGTAAATGATGATTTCTTCAAATACCTATCTTTCCTTCATCCAGAGATACCAATTTAAAGAAAGTAGAAATATAATAAATAAGTAAATGAATACTGAATGTCTTAGATTAATAATTATTTCCTTATTTTTTATGGGCAAAACTTCATTAAATTCATTATTAACAAATTTCCCACCAGAGATTTTTATTATCTCTTCAAGTAATATTCTGTTTATCCCTTTTTTTTCTTCCTTAGGATTTTTGGCGTAAATATTTTTTGTTATGGTATCATTCCCTATAAACTTTATTGTGTGGATTCCTTCTTTTAGAGGGTAAACAAGGATAGTTTCAGCAAAAGGTATAATTGTATTATCGATCAGAACATATTTTTTATTTAAATTCCTTGAAAATATATAAAATTCTTCACCTGCGTTTACAGTGTCCTTTAAAAAAATCTCTTTATCTTTCAGGTTCATAAAGAGTAAAACTGAGTCAAAAATCTCATTTAGGTAATCTTTATTTTCCAAGCATTTCATAGTGAATGATAGTTTCCATAAATCAATGATACTTGTTTGGAATATCTTGTAATCATCATTGAAATAACCAATTGTAGTGTTAAGATACTTCATTTCCTTTGCATTTTTTATTGTAAAAAAAGGGAGTAGTGATTCGAATAAAACATCTCTGATAGTATCTTTTTTTATAGAGAATTTATTGAAAGGAAGAAAACCGATATCACTTTGATATGTTATTATTATGAATATATTCATATTTTCTTTATAAAAATCTTTCAATTTTTTTTCAAGCTGTTGATTTTTTTCATTCATTATAAAAATGTTTATATCTCCTTTTTCTGAGTTAATAAAACCTTTTTCTTCAATAATTCTTTTTATGAATTTGACATTCCAGTCAGGCTTTGAATAATAAATTGAATATTTCTTTTTTGGTAAAAAAGTAATCCTTTTATAAATAGTATCTGCGAAATTATCCGACTCAAAAATAAAAGATATGTTTTTCTCACCTTCATTGAGAGAAAAATACGGAACTTTGTATTCAGTGCCCTTTTTCAGATCCATGATTAGTTTCCATTTTTCATTATCTTTTATTGTAAGTCTACTGCCTTTTGAAATACTGATGTAAAAATACAAAGTGTCCCCGATTCTAACAAAATCTTTGTAATTCTTTATCACTATCTCAGGTATATCTGTAAATTCAGGAAGCAAAACATAAACCGGTAAGTTTATTTTTTTTACAACATCAATAGGGTCAATACCTGAATTGTTATTTCCATCAGAGAAGAGGATTAAAAAAGAAACATCAGGGAATTTTTTTATATATTCCAAAATAGCATTCCCAATTTCCGTTTTTTCATCACCTTTATTAAAAATGTATCTTTTTAATTTATATTTTGATTTAATCTCTGGTAATTTTAAGCCATTCATAGAATTTGAACCATCTATTAACAGTATACCGTAAGGTTTTATCTTCTTTGAAAACTTTGCTTCATAGTTGAACAGCAAAGAAAGAATTAATATTGCTATTAATATCTTTATAAAATTTCTTGTATTTTTCATATAAAAAGAATATTGAAAAATTTTAAAATTTCAAATATAATTTAAAAAAATGAAAGATATAATATTCTTTGAAAAAATAGCAGTTGGAGGTATGTCAACTGTATATAAAGGAAGATACAATGACATAGATGTTGTTATAAAGAAGCTTCACACACATCTTTCAGAAGATAAAGCATTTATTAAAAGATTCAGGAGGGAAGCAGAGGTATTAAAAAGATTGAAACATCCAAATATAATAAGATTTATCTCCTTCGAGAAGATAGAGAACGACTATTTTTTAATACTTGAATTCATAGATGGTGAGAATCTTGGAGATATAATCAGGAAAAGGAAGATTCCTTTAAGCATATGTCTAAATATTGGAAGACAGGTTGCTAAAGGTATAAATTATGCGCACAGAAATGGTATTATTCATCGTGATATCAAGCCTTCAAATGTAATTATTTCTAAAAATGGAACTGCAAAAATTCTTGATTTTGGTTTAGCTTACGAGGAAGGAACAAGATTTACAGACCCAGGAGTGTATATAGGAACACCTGCATATATTGCACCTGAAGTTTTGAGCGGAGGAAAGTATTCTCCAAAATCTGATGTATTTTCCTATGGTGTATTTCTTTATGAGATAATTTCTGGAAATAATCCATTTGAAGCAAAAACACCTTTCGAGACTATAAACAGGATACTTTATACAGAACCTGAAAAATTAAACATAGATGAGGATTTAAATGATTTCATATTTAGATGTATATCGAAGAGTCCAGAAAACAGGATTAAAGATTTTGGGGAAATCATAAAAAAAATTAATGAATTTAAGTCTTCAAATAAAAAAGAGCTAATTCTATGGCTTGATCAGAAGATTGAGCTAAAAGATAGTGAAAAAATCAAGAAAGAAAGTAACTATTCATTTGTTTATATGTTGATAATATTAGTTATTCTTGTTATAACTTCTTTTTTTATTGATAAATTTATGAAAAAAAAGGATTTCGTTATTAATAAAAAAGAAGAATTTGAAAAAAAAATAGAACGGGAAGTAATATCTGAATCCGTTCCGGTAATTGAAGAGAAAAAATTGAACAAAGATGTTAAAATTCTAAAAGAGGTCAAAATCCAGGAAGATTCAGGGTATGTTTCTTTTGATATAAAAGGAGATGGTGAAGTCTTTATTAATAACAATTTTTTTAAAACGACCCCAATTACAGAAAATTTAAAGATGAAAACAGGTGATTATTTTATCAGATTAGTAAGTGGTGAAGGATTTTTTATAGATAAAAAGATTACGATAAAATCAGATGACACGACAAAAATACAGGAAGTTCTCAAATTTTCTTATTTAAAACTTAATGTTAAACCTTGGGGCTATGTCTTTGTTGATGGTGAAAATAAAGGAATGACACCAATTACACCGATAAGATTAACACCGGGTGTTCACAGACTCACAATAACAAATCCAAAATATAATGAATGGTCAAAAGAAATATATTTAAAAGGTGGAGAAACCTTATTCATTAATGTTGAATTGAAATGATAATTATATTTTTATCTTTAACCATGGAAGAATTGCTTATAAATTATGACCAGGCAAATTATTATGATGTAATAATGATTGCAGAATCATTGCTTTCAGTAGATACTTTTAATTTAGATGATGAGATTGATATAAGAACATATCTTTCCTTTTCTCTTGTTGCGGTTGGTGATACTTTGAGGGCAAAGGATGAATTTGTTAATTTATTGCTGAAAAAATATGATTATACATTAAATCCGGAATTTGTATCTCCAAAGATTTATAATGTTTTTTTAAAAGCAAAAGCGGAGTATGAACAAATTATGAAAAATTTGCGAGAAAAAAGATTACCCCCATTATGGTATGGTATTTTAATCCCGGGTTCATATCAGTATAAATTGGAATCCAGGATAAAAGGTAATATAATGAAGTATTCATCATTTACATCAACAGGTATGCTATTATTATCATTTATATCAAAAGAAATTCTTCACATGGTATATCATTCACAAAGGGAACAGAATGAGATAGATAAATGGTATGGATATTATAATCTTGCTTATAAATCAACCTTTTTTTTCACTTATACTACAACAGGTATTTATGTATTCAATCTGCTTGACTGCCTCTCACTCAAAAGATATAAAAAATCTATTGACTATTAATAAAAAAGAATTAAAATAACGAAGAATGCCCCTGTAGCTCAGTGGATAGAGTACCGGTTTCCTAAACCGGGTGTCGCAAGTTCGAGTCTTGCCAGGGGCGTTCTCAATGGAGGATTAATATGAAGATAAAAAAAAGAAAGATAAGGAAAAAAGAATTAAAAGAAGATGCATTTTCAAAATTTATAAAAAATGCTCTTTTGGTTATGGGTGAAAAGAAAAAAATATTTTTTTATGTGATTGCTGGAATTCTACTTTTAGCAATTGTATCTGCTTTCTTTATAAACAGCAGGATTACTACAAATAGAAATGCAAATGAGAAACTTATCATTTCAATGGTGCTTTATATGCAGAATCAGATTAAAGATGCATATCAGAATTTTGAACTTTTACAGACAGACTATTATGGAACTGATGCGGCGAAGAAGGCATTATTTTTCATGGCAAGCATCGATTACAGGATTGGAGAGATAAATAAAGCAATAGAAGAATTTAAAAAGGTTGCAAAGATTTCAAAAGATGAATATCTGATAGCTTCTTCCCTTGAAGGTGTTGGTCAGTGTTTTGAACAGCTTGGACAGACTGATTCAGCCATATATTATTATAAGAAAGCAGTTGAGAATTATAAAAATAAGGCATTTAAATCTGAATGTATGCTTAATCTTGGTAGAATATATGAAGGGCTTGGCAGATTTGAAGAGGCAGAAGAAATTTATAATGAAATTTTAAACATGGTTGAAACTCCAGGTATAAAAGAAGAGGTCAAAAACAGAATTAATATGTTAAAAGGTATAAGACAGGTATTGGGAAGGTGAGAGAAGAGATTAGTGGGCTTATAAAAGATTATGACCTTGACGGGATTATTATTATTGACCAGTATGAAATATTGGAATATTTTAATATTCAGAAATCCTACAATCTCCTTGAGATTTTCCCTTTATTGCTTATAACAAAAAATAATGAATATTTATTTCTGGATAGATTCACCTATGAAGAATTTAAAGAAATTAATCAGGTTAAAATTATAGTAACCGATGATTTATTACTGGGCTCGAATAAACTAACAAAGAAATTAAATGAAATAATAAAAGAAGAGAAGATAAACAGGATAGGTGTATTTGAAAAAATGAACATTGAGGGTGTAAAAATAATAAGGGTTCCTGATCCATTTATTAAAAAATTTACTTTGCCTGACAAAAATAAGGTGGATGTTTTGAAGGAATGTATTGATATATCAAATAAAGTTTACAATGATTTAAAAAATGAACTTTCTTCAAAAGAAACAGAGATTGATATAAGGAATCTTATTGATAGTTTAATTTATAAATATGGTGCAGAAAAAAGGGTTTATCCAACAAGGGTTATCTCAGGTAAGAGGACTTCAAACCCGAATTCTGTAACTGAAGGTTTTAAAATTGAATATCCATTAATCATAGATTATGGTATAATGAAAAAAAATATTGGTATAGGAATAAGCAGGACATTTGTTCAGGATGATTTGAAAGAGATGCTTAATAGGGCAATAGAACTTGAGAATGAAATAATAAATTACATAAAACCTGGTAGAATCTATTCAAAGATATACGAACATTACTTAGAGATTGCTGAAAATATGGGGCTAAAGGAGTTCATATATGGTTCAATATCTAAACCATTGCTCCCTTATTCAAAAGGAATTTATATAAATCAGTTCAATGAGGATATTGTTCAACCCGGTTCTTATTTTCATATAAACATAGAGTTATACAAACCGTCAGAATTCGGTATAAAAATTATAGATGTTATTTCTGTTAAAGATTTAGCGATAAACCTTACCGAATTTTACTGATTGAGATATGATATTTCCATTATGGTCTGAAAGTTATATAAGAAGGATTCCTGTTTTGACAGTATCTTTAATTGTGATTAATTTTATTATATTTCTAATTACTTATGGAAGAATAGATTCAGAAAGGAAAAAGTTAAGTGAACTTGATTTTGAGCTGAGGAAAGTAGAATATTCAATATATCTTAGGTATCAGGATGAATTCGAGGAAATATCAGGTGAGAAGAATGTTTTAAAGATAACCGATTATGTCAGGAATTCGCTTAAAGAAGAAAACCCTAATATAAATGAGCAGGATTATGAACATTGGAAAAATCTTTATAATAATTTCGAGTCTATAAGAAAGGGAATGCTGGTAAGAAAGTTAGGCTTCATTCCAAAGAAATTTAATTTCTTTTCAATGATTACATCCATCTTCATACACGGTAGCTGGATGCATATAATAGGTAATATGTGGTTTCTTTTTCTTGTTGGTATTAATATAGAAGATATCTGGGGAAGGCCTTTTTTTCTTTTTTTCTATTTACTATCCGGGATAGTTGCAAATATATTTCATATGATCCTGAATTTCTCGGATGTTCCTTTAATTGGTGCCTCAGGTGCAGTAGCAGGTGTAATGGGTGCATTCACTTTTAGATTTTTTAAAAACAAGATAAAACTATTTCTGTTTCTACCACCAATTGCTACAACTTTAAATGTGATTGCAGGTGTTATTTTCCCGTTGTGGTTTTTGCAGCAACTTTTTAATGCAATTATGATTGAAAATTCCCATGTTGCATTCTGGGCTCATGTTGGAGGTTTTTTATTCGGTCTAATTTTAGCAGTTTTTCTGAGATTTTCTAATATTGAGAAGAATATTATTGAACCAAAAGTGGAGGAAACAATTGATTCTGTTGATAAGGTTTTCAGAGAAGGAATTGAGAAAATTCAATCCGGTGATAAAGAGAAAGGTATAGAACTTCTCATAAATTTTCTTAAAGAACACCCTGATAATTTGGATGCTATTCTTGAAATTGCAAAGATTTATTATGAAATGGGAAATTTTAGTGTTTCTGCGGGATACTTTAGAAGGTTATTGGATTTATTGAATAAAGAAAAGAGATATGATTTAATGCTTGAAATATTTAATGATTATCTGATTACTGAAAATTTGATTGGATACACAACATTGGGAGATATATACAAGATTGTTGATGTTTATAGAAAAAAAGAAGATTTTGTGAAAGCAAAAACACTGTTGATAGATACTTATAGAAGATACAAGGATAGTGAAGATGCTCCAATCATACTAATAAAGCTTATAAAAATACTTGTTGAGTCAGGGAATAAAGAACAGGCAGAATATGTTTTTAACGAAATTAAGAAAAGATTCCCAAAATACGAGGAACAGGCAAAAGCGTATCTTAAAGGAGGAAATTTATGATATCATTTAATGATGGATTAAATTTATTGAATAAACATATAAATAATAAGAATCTGATTAAACATTCTATCGCAGTAAGTGGTTGTATGAAGAAACTTGCTGAATATTTTAATGAGGATGTGGAAAAATGGAGGATAGTAGGGCTTTTGCATGATATTGACTATGAATTAACAAAGGATGATTCATCAAAACATGGTTTGTTATCATTAGAAATACTGGAGGAAAACGGTTTTACAGAAGATATGCTTTATGCTGTCAAATCACATTCTGGACATGCTGAGCCTTTATCAAAAATGGATATCTCACTTTATTCGGCAGATCCCTTGTCAGGTTTGATTGTTGCTGCATGCCTTATGCATCCAACAAAGAAACTTGCCAATATTGATGTTAATTTCATAATGAGAAGGTTTAATGAAAAAAGATTTGCCGCTGGTGCAGATAGAGAACAGATAAGATTATGTGAAAAACTCGGTATTACGCTTGAAGAATTCATAAGGATTTCCCTTGAAGGTATGAGGGAGGTTAGTGATGATATTGGTTTATAGCCTAATATCGTATTCGCAATACTGTTATGGAGATAATTATCTTGGATGGGATAAATTTTTACATGTTGTTCATTCTGCGTCAATATATGGTCTTTCATATCACTTATACCATTGTCAGCTACATAATGATAGAGAAGGTTCAATTGTTTTTTCTGTATCTTTAACTTCTCTTTTTGGTCTTTCAAAAGAATTATATGACCTTAAGAAGAAATCCTTTTTTAGTTACAAAGACCTTATTGCTGATGGTGTTGGTATAGTAATTGGATTTTTCCTTTTTACAGGAGGATTATAAATGAAAGTTTTTGTTACATATCCTTTTCCCGAAGAATGGATAAAGGAATTAACAATTAAATATGAAACAGTAATCTATAAAAATAAAGAAAAACCAAGTAAAGAAGAACTGTTGAATTATATTTCTGATGCTGATGGTATAATATGCCTTTTGAGGGATAAAATAGATAAAGAGATAATTTCAGCAGCAAAAAAATTAAAAGTTATATCAAACTATGCAGCAGGGTTTGATAACATTGATACAGATTTTGCTAAGAGAAAAAAAATAGTCGTAACTAATACACCTGACGTATTGACCAATGCTACCGCAGAACTTGCACTTGCAATACTTTTTGCAGCAATAAGGAAGATAGTTGTATCTGATAGGTATGTTAGGGAGGGTAATTTTACTGGATGGGATTCAGTTTTATTCCTTGGATATGAGCTGAAGGAATCAACTGTTGGTGTGATAGGGGCAGGGAGGATAGGAACAGAATTTGCTAAGAAAGTTATATCACTCGGTGCAAGAGTATTGTATTTTGACGAAAGGGAGAATGAAGAGTTAAATAAATTGGGTGCAAAAAAGGTAACAAAGGAAGAAATTTTAAAAGAATCTGATTTTATTTCTCTACATCTACCTTTAACAAAAGAAACTCATCATATTATTGGGGAAAAAGAGATTAAATTAATGAAAAAAACTGCATTTTTGGTTAATACGGGTAGGGGTGCACTTATAGATGAATGGGCTCTCGCAGAGGCTGTAAAAAATAAAGAGATTGCAGGTGCTGCACTTGATGTTTTTGAGTTTGAACCAGGTATTACACGAGAGCTTTTAATTTGTGATAATGTAGTTCTAACACCACATATTGGGAGTGCTACATTCAAGACAAGGGAAAGGATGGCTAAATTAGCAGTAAAGAATCTGATAAATGTTCTTGAAGGGAAAGAACCAGTATACAGGGTAGTATGAGGGATGTTGAATCGATACCACATCATTGTGGTGTTTATATTTTCTTAGACAAGAATAGAAATCCTTTATATATTGGGAAGGCAAAGGATTTAAATAAAAGGATAAAATCACATTTTAAATCAGAGGATATAAAAACATCTATATTTTTAAAAAAAACCGAAGATATTGATTATATAATTACAAAAAATGAAATAGATGCCCTGTTACTTGAAGATACTCTGATAAAGAAGCATAAACCGAAATACAATATCAGACTTAAAGATGACAAAAAATACCCTTTTATAAAATTAACAACCAATGAGGAATTTCCGAGGGTTATATTTACAAGGAAGGTAGATGAAAATGGTCTTTATTTTGGCCCTTATACAGATGCCAAAGGGGTTAGAAAAACTTTAAGAATAATAAGCAGAATCTTTCCATTAAGAGATTGTAAATCTCCCAGATTACCAAAGAAAGAATGTCTTAATTTTCATATAGGAAAATGTTCAGGACCATGCATTAATAAAATTTCAAAAGAAGATTACAGATATTATGTTGATGCTGTCGTAGAATTCTTAAAAGGAAACACAGAGAATGTAGAAAAATCTGTTGAATCTAAGATGTGGGAGGCTTCAAAAAATGAAAGATTTGAAGAAGCAGCAAAATGGAGGGATGTTCTGAACTTTCTAAGAGAAATGAAAGAGGGACAGGATGTATATTTTTCGAGATTTGAAGATGCAGATATAATTGGATATTCAGATTTCAAGAAAACAGTCCTGTTTACCGTTTTCAGGATAAGAAAAGGAAGGATATATGGGAAGGATAATTTTTTCTTCAATAATCCACTTAAAAGTGACATAAAAGAAGTCTTTGGAAAATTTATCATTTCAACCTATAGAAATGTCTTAAATAAGCCTTCTAAAATTTATACCGATGTGATTCCTGAAGATAAAGAAGAACTCGTGAAAATAACAGGGATAGATATTTTAATCCCTGAATCAAATGCTATTCAGAGATTACTGGAACTTGCAAAACAGAATGCAGAGGTTGAAATTTCTTCTTTAAGGGTTAAAAAGGCAATTCCGAAGTCTCTGTTTGAATTGCAGAGGTTACTTGGTCTTTTAAGGCCACCTGTAAGGATTGAAGGATTTGATATTTCAAATCTTTTCGGGGAAGATGCAGTTGGCTCCTGTGTGGTATTTGAATTTGGGAAACCAAAGAAAAGTGAATACAGAAGATTCAGGATAAGGACAATAAAAGGTATTGATGATTATGGTATGATAAAGGAGATAATAAGAAGAAGACTCAATAAAATTATTAATGAAAAGGAAAAAATACCGGACATTGTAATAATTGATGGTGGTAAAGGACAGCTTAATACTGCACTTGATGTGATTAAGGAGTTGGATATAAAGGATGATATTTATGCAGTTGCTATTGCTAAGAGATTCGAAGAATTACATCTTCAGGATGGTAGGATACTTTCGCTTCCTCCAAGTTCACCCGCATTGAAATTAATTAAAAATGTAAGGGATGAAGCACATAGATTCGCGATTCAGTATCATAGAAAACTGAGCTCAAGAAAATTAAGTCTTTCAAGACTTGATGAAATTCCGGGTATAGGCAGAAAGAGGAAAGAGGCATTAATTAGATATTTTGGTTCTGAAAAGAAGATAGAAGAGGCTACAATAGAAGAGATAGAAAAAGTTGAAGGAATAAGTAAATCATTAGCATTTAAGATACATGATTATTTAAAAGGAGAGAAAAATGGATGAAAAATTAATGTTAACAGATAGATGTTTTATGTGTGGGAAGAATAATCCTATTGGTGTAAAGATGGAAATAAATTATAAAGATGGAGAGGCATTCTCAAAAGTTAATCTTGATAAGAATTATGAAGGATATAGTGGTAATATTCATGGTGGAATAATAACTGCATTGCTTGATGAGATTGCAGTCTATGCTGCTTTTTCTTTAAAAAAAATCTGTGTTACTTATGAAATTAATGTAAAATTTAGAAAACCTGTCCAGAGCGGGAAGGATTTCAAGGTTTATGGAAAGGTTATTCAAGAAAAAGGTAGAATTACAATTTGTAATTCTAAGTTATATGATGAACAGAATATAATATATGCTGAA
>CBFGJG010000053.1:0-11924 GCA_965649055.1 Caldifarciminota bacterium | reverse complement strand
AATTTTTAGACAAAACTTAAATGTTAATTATAATAAATTGTACCACCATGTCCCTGATCTTCCCGTTAATTAAATTATGTAATATCAAATGTTCACTTGACATTTAAAAAAATTAAAATAATATCAGGAAAAGGGGCAGTAGCTCAGTTTGGTAGAGCGGTGCGTTCGCAGCGCACAGGTCAGCGGTTCAACTCCGCTCTGCTCCATTTATAGCTGACCTAAAAGGGGTGTGGGGAAAGATGCTTTCCCCACCTACCTTTGAAGGGGAAATATTAAGGGGGAAATATGCATAATAAAAAAGAACTAGTATTAAGGCCTACCAAAAATGAAATTTTTGGGATATTATATTTCCCCCTTAAAGCGAAGTGAAACGAAGCTGTTAGCGGTTCAACTCCGCTCTGCTCCACTTGATTAAGTTTAAAGGATTTCTTAAAAAGGAGTTATATATGGAAGATTTAAATGTTCCTAAAAAAAGGCTTGAAAACGTAAAAAAAATTATGGTTTTCAGCGGTAAAGGTGGCGTTGGAAAATCAACAATTGCTGCAAACATCGCATATGCATTAGCATTTGAAAAAGGTTTTAAAACGGGTCTTATGGATATTGATATACACGGACCCAATATACCAAAATTACTTGGTATAGAAAACAAGAGATTATATTCAGAAAACAATAAAATCAAACCTGTAATTATCAATGAAAATCTCAAAGTTGTTTCAATCGCATTCTTACTTGAACACCCAGATACCGCTGTCATCTGGAGAGGCCCTTTAAAGGTTAAACTTATAAGACAATTCGCAGATGATGTTAACTGGGAAGATATAAAATTCCTCGTTATAGACCTTCCACCAGGCACAGGTGATGAACCACTCTCAGTTGCACAGGAATTACAACCCGTTGATGGTTCGATAATAGTCACAACACCACAGGATTTAAGTCTTCTTGATTCAAGAAAAGCCATCGATTTTTCTATGAAACTCGGTATACCAATTATAGGTGTAATTGAAAATATGTCAGGTCTTATTTGTCCACATTGTGGTGGAAAGATAGAACTATTTAAGGTCGGTGGTGGAGAAAAGGCTGCAAGAGAACTAAAAGTTCCTTTTCTTGGTAGAATACCAATTGAACCTGCAATCGTTGATCTTGCAGATTCTGGAATAACATTTGTGGAATCACTTAAAGGTTCTGAATCTTATAAAACAATGTTAGAAATTGTAGACAAAATATTAGAATTTTTCAAATGAGATTTGGAATCTCTTCAACAATAGTTAAAGATAGAAATATACTTGAATTAATAAATAATATGAAAGACTATGATTTACCATATTTAGAAATAAGGTGTGAAAAAGAGCATATAAAATATGAAGATAAAAATGAACTAAAAAATTTAAAATCCATTTTAAAGAAATATAATATCGAACCATTATCAATCCATCCACCTGACTGGGTAGACTTAGGAAGTGAAAATGAACATATCAGAATAAAATCCATTAGGGAAGTCCAAAAATGTATCCTCGTTTCACACCATCTTAATGCTTTGAGGGTAATTATTCATCCTGCAAATTCTAAATCAAACATTGATATTATTATTAAAAGTATTGAGGAAGTTAAAATGTTTGCAGATGATTGGGGAAAAGAGATACTTATAGAGAACACTCTGAGACCAAAATCTGCTTCAAATTTAGAAGAATTAATTTTTATATCTAAAGCCTTAAATCTAAATATATGTTTTGACACTTCACATTATTTCGCAAATAATACTGATTATGAAAAAATAAAAATGATAGAAGACAGGATTTCAGAAATTCATATTTCTGATAGTTTGATGCAATGTGAAGATAATCATCTTTTTCCCGGTTATGGAAAAATTGATTGGATAAAGTTTTTTAATACGATAAATATAAAAAATATGGATTTAATAATAGAATTGATGCCTTCTTATGAAGTCATCAATTTATTAGAAAGAATAAAAGAATTAAAAAAAAGGATAAAGGATGGTAATTTTAGTTAGTAAGAATAATTATGAAGATATTAAAAAAACAATAGGAGACCTGATTGAAAAAAACAATCTTCTTAATGTTAAGAATGGTGACAGAGTCCTGTTAAAACCTAATCTACTTACAAATAAGTTTAATGTAGTTACTGATTATAGGCTTGTTAATGGAGTTGCAGAATACATAAGGGATTGTAGTGGGATTCCGGAAATAGCAGATAGTCCTGGAGATATTGAAGGTAAACCAAATTTCTGGTCAGATATATTATACGATAAAATAAGATTTAAAAAATTTTTCTTCGATGAAAGTGATTTTTTTATAAAAAATGGTTTTTATCTTACTAAATTTATAAATGATTATGATTATATTATTAACCTCCCTAAATTTAAAACGCATATACTTACTGTATTAACGATCGGCGTTAAAAATCTATATGGTTTTATTATTGGCAAAAAGAAAAGAATTTATCACATTTTAAATCCTGACCCTTTTTCGTTTTCCGAAATGTTATTTTCGCTTCAAAAAACTGTTAAAACAGATTTAACAATACTTGATGGTATTATTGCCATGGAAGGTTCAGGACCTTCAAATGGTGATATAGTGAATAAAAATATAATAGGTGTGTCAAATGACCCTTTTGAACTTGATATTGCTATTGCTAAAATTTTTGATGTAAAAAAATTTCCTTTATATCAAATAGCAAAAAGAAATAATATAAAAGAACCTATAATTATTAACGAGATAGAAGGCAATTTAACTATAAAAACCCCTAAAAACATTTTAATACACCTACCAAGGTTCAACAGGATAAGAAAAATAGTATATCCTAAAAAGCCAAGATTTTTCAGGACAAAATGTGTTCTATGTGGTTCTTGTGAAAGGGTCTGTCCTTTTGGTGCAATAAGAATAAATTTTGGTAATGTTTATATCAACTACAAAAAATGTCAGGAATGTTATACCTGTATTGAAATGTGTAGATTTAATGCTTTAAAGGTCCAAGAGGAGGTTTTATGATACTTTTTATTTTTTCTGCGCTTTTTACAAACACAAATTTAGGATTTGGAGGAAGAATAGGAACATTTGGCTATGATTTAAGCAGTAAATATGAAGGATATTTTTACGAAGCTGGAGGTTCATTAGAGATCTTTCTGAATGTTATTGAAAAAAAATTATGGTTTTGAAGGTTCATCTGGATTTTCAACTCTTTCAAACTATGGTGCTATATGGATTGAGCTTTTCCACTTGATATATTTCCCATTTAAGACAAGTTCTCTTTCTATAGGATATGGTCTTGGAATATTTGTATCGGGAATCAGCTCAACATTATTTGCTTTTTCTTTAGAACATAATATCTTAGACACATCTTTATTACTTTTGCAATTTCAACTTAAATTAGCAGAACATTACAGGGATAAAAAATTTATAACCTGTATACAAATTGGAATCGGTGCAGGAATAAAATTGTGATTATTCAGGAACAATAAGACCTGAATCCGTTTGTTTATAACCTTTCGGAATATCTTTATTTTCTTCTTTCTTTTTTTCTTTTGTATATTCAGGGTTTACTATTTTTCTGGGGATAAATTCATAAATCAATTCAAATATTCTTTGATTAGTGGACAAAGGATGTTGAAAAACCTGCCTTACAAAAATACCTGAAAAAAAAGGTATATCCCATGGTGCAATCCCATTATTTAACAATTTCAATATCATACCTGCCACTTTTATAAGCTCATCATCTTTTTGATTTTTTTTAAATCTCTCAAGTTTTTCAACAATAAGTTCAAGTATTAATGGTGTTAAAGAGAATTTTACTCCATCCCTTATAAACACCATCTTATCCACTTTCTTATCCTCTTCAAGGAATCCTTTAAGATATTCTTCAACTCGGTCTTTCCTAAAATTAACATTTATGAAATCATAAGTCCAAGCAAGAGAATATGTTTTTAAGAATATTTCTTCATTGTTTTCAATTTTATCTTCCATTTTTTGATTAAACAATAAAATAATTAAAAGTCAATAAAAAATTTGACAAATTTCTATTTTTTGTTAGAATTATTAATATGAAAATAGCACTAATCCATGATTATTTAAATCAATATGGCGGAGCTGAAAGGGTTTTAGAGTCATTTATTAATATATTCCCTGATGCAAAGATATTTACACTTATAAGAAACAACAAAAAACTCCCGGAAAGATTGAGAAAAATTGAATCCGAGATATCTTTTCTTCACAGATTGCCATCTATTGAAACAATGTATGAAAGGTATCTAATATTTTATCCACTTGCTGTGGAAAGCTTTGACCTAACAGATTACGATATTGTGCTTTCAGATTCAAGTGCTTGGGCAAAAGGAGTGTTCACAACCAAAGATACATTACATATTTGCTACTGTCATTCTCCAATGAGATTTGCGTATGAATCTTTTCATTCTTACACTGTAGGTGAGAGCCGAAATACATTTGAAAAATTTTTTTTAAGACTTACTGCAAATTACTTCCGAATCTGGGATTACACAACTGCGCAAAGGGTTGATTATTTTATAGCAAATTCTATAAACATAAAAGAGAGAATAAAAAAATACTATGGAAGGGATTCAATTGTTATATACCCTCCCTGTGACCTTGAAAAATTTTATCCAGAGGATGTTAAAAAGGAAGATTATTTTTTAATGGTTGGAAGACTCAAGGAATATAAGAAATTTCCTATAGCTATTGAGGCATTTAACAGAATGGGTTTACCTCTTGTTATTATAGGTGAGGGAAATATTCTTCCGAAATTAATGAGGATTTCAAAACAAAATATTCATTTTATGAATACAGTTGACGATGATACATTAAGAAACTATTATCAAAGGGCACAGGCATTTATATTTCCACAGCTTGAAGATTTTGGTATAACACCGATCGAGGCAAATGCCTGTGGGACACCTGTGATAGCATATAGAGGTGGAGGGGCAATTGAAAGTATTATTGAAGGTAAAACAGGGATATTTTTTGATGAACAATCACCTGAAGCAATTATAGAAGCGGTAAAGAAATTCAAAAACTATAATTTTAAGAAAGCCGATATGTTAAAGAATGCTCAGAGATTTGATAGAAAAAAGTTTGAAAAAGATATCAAAGAATTTGTATTTAACAAATATAAGGATTTTAAGAAATGTTAGACCCGTTTAAATTGTTGGGTGTTAAAGAAGATGCTACAATATCCGAGATAAAAAAAGCATATTATAGACTTGCGAAAAAATTCCATCCGGACCATCTGCCCTCATCGGATAGAAATTTGTACATAGAAAATTTCTTGAACATCACATGGGCTTATAAAATATTAATTGACGATGAAAAAAGAAAAGAAGTAATAAAATTATTAAAGGAAGGAAAACTTGAAAAAGATATAGACAAAATGAGAAGAGAAGCAAGGGATAGGACTTTACTTGAAGGAATCAACCTTTTAAGAAAAAACAATATAAGGGCTGAAAAATATCTAAAAATGGCTTATTTAATGGATAAAGGAAATCCTATTTGTAGAAGTTATTATGGCCTTGTTCTCGTTCTTCTTGGTAAAACAACTGAAGGTTTTGAACTTCTTAACAAATCGCTATCAGAAGTCTCTGATAACATTGATATATTGTTAAATCTTGCTGAAGCAAAAATAGCAGTAAATAAAATTAGAGAAGCAAAATTTTTTATTAAAAAAGCAATGAAGATTGAAAAAAAGAATGTTCGAATTTTCTATCTAATGGAAAGAATCAAAGGGAGGTAGTATGGAAGATTTAAACAATACATTTGTATCAAGACTTACAGAATCTGTAGCAAAGGTATCAGGTTGTATAATTGCAAGTATTGTAGGTATTGATGGAATTACCATAGCTGAAGCGAAGGATGATAAAGATTTTGACTCTGCAATTTCTGCTGCTGAACTTGCAAGTGTAGTTGCTGATTCAAAAAGGTGTTTTGAAGACCTGAAAGAAAAAGATTTTGAAGAATGCATTGTAAGGTCTCAAGATCTTACATTTGTAATAAGAACAATAAATCCTGATTTCTTCCTTTATCTTTGTTTAAAAGGTGAATCTCAGAATTTAGGTCTTGCAAGGTTTGAAGCAAAAAAATTGTCAGAGGAGTTTAAAGCCCTATTATCCTGATTTATAAATACAGGAATTTTTTCATTTTTTTATTATTTGTTAATGCGTCAACAATCTGTCTATTATACCCTTTCAAATTTTTCTATGTATTTTTTATAATACCATTGATAATGACTATTTTTAAAAAATATGATCTGGCAGGTTTTACTTTAATCTTTGTATCTTTCTATCTTTTAACATATGTTCAGATAATGAATTTAAAAAAAGATATTGTTTTGATATCAGGTATATATGTTGATGAAACTATAAAGTCATTGACAGAACCTGAGATAATATACAAAAAATCAGATAATCTTACCGAAGGCGAATTTATAGTTGCCTCAGGAAAAATTTCAAAATATAAAAATTTTTATTTTATGAAAAATTTAGTCGTATTTTACAGAAACTCTATTTTTATTCCTTTGTTCAGGTTCAGAAATAATACAATAAAAAAAATTGATAATCTTATAGGTGGTGAGATCGGAAATATTATTGGAGCATTTTTTCTCGGTGAAAGAGACCTTCCTCAATTTATAGAAAAAAGATTCCAGAGGTGTGGTGCTGCTCATCTTCTTGCCGTGAGTGGATTACACACTGGCATTGTTTACTTTGTAATCTTCATATTAGTAAGAATTTTCCCAATAAAAAGAAATTTTGTTCCATTGATTTCTTCTATTCTTTTAACCCCTTATATATTTCTAAGTGGATTCAAAATACCGGTTATAAGGTCCTACATAATGCTTTTTTCTTATGGAATAAATGAGCTGTTGGAGAGGAAAAGAATATCTTTAAATATTGTTGGTTTGTCCGGTCTATTTATAATGTTTTTGAATCCTCTTGCAATTACATCTATAAGTTTTCAATTATCATTTTTATCTGTGATAGGTATAATAGTTATAATGGATTTATTCAGTAATATAATCTCAAAAATTAAGTTTAATGTCTTAAAGAATTTTATAATATTGCCTTTACTGGTAACTGTTTCTGCACAAATCTTCACATTACCTTTTATTATCTATTATTTTAATTATATGCCAATTTACTCAATCTTTGCTAATATTATTCTTATTCCGTTTGCAACAATTATAATCTCATCTATGATGTTATTTGTAATCTTTCCTCCCCTCCAGAATCTGATAAGTTTTGGAATATGGTATCTTGGATTTATAATGAATAAATTTATGATATTAATTGAGAACCTGCCTTTATCAACAATTTCGATAAAGACAGGTCCATGGATATTTTTATTTTATATCCCTTTAATTTTTATAGTAATTTTTACTATGAAGGAATCTTCTTAGCCCTCTCTTCAAGCTTCTTCATTACCTGTGGCATAGTAGTATATTCCATTCCTCCAAGTGGTAATCTGTGTGGTTCAAAAGCACCATGCCTTCTAAAATAGTCTGCAATATCATTTGCAATCTGTCTTGCATTATCAAATCCAGGATCATCGAACATATCTCTTGGGCCAACAAGTCTCCCAGATGAAAGTTGGTATCCCGCAGCTATGACCCTTGGAGGACCATCAAATCTTGAAGGTGTTGCATCTTTAAATGAGACTGGCATCAGAGGTCCTTGGTGTGAACCCCTCATCCAACCTGCAACAATATGTGGGAAGCAAAATGGCTCAAGTGCTTCACCAACCGCAGGCATACCACTCTGGCATCTTACAATCAAAACAGGGTCATCTTTACCGATATATTTACCCGCGATAAGATTCAGTTTCTGTGTCGAAGAGATTGCACCAATTTCTTTGTCTGATTTTCTCCAGACCCTTCTTATTACAAAATTTTCTGCTGCTCCAATAAAAACGAGAAGGTCATACATCTCTTCAGGAAGATAGAATTCAAATATTTTATTCTCGTAGATATCAAGGACCTCAAAAATAAAACCATCATGCATACTTGGATCGATTACAAGCCCGGCAGTATTCATCGGGTCTCCAAACATTTTAAATAATGGGAAATTCCAAGCACCCGGTGATGTCTTGTCTGCCATAAATACAATCACGGGTTCACCCAGTCTTTCTTCAAATTCCATCTCGGCACATCCTGGACCCATTCCCTTCACATTACCACTGAAAGCGTCCTTAAGTAAGTCCTGCCCAGCTCCGTATAGTTTTAAATCTTTTGCTACAGCTGTTCCATCAACAAAGGCATCCCAGGCAAGTTTGTGAACCTTTTCAGAGTCAACACCATTCGTATGAGTCATCACTATAAATATATCGTCTCCGCATGTTCTAATATCATAGTCAATCAATAATTTTGTTTCTTTGGCATTCTTGATCTTCTTTGCTACCGTTTCGACAACATCTGGATGACATGAACTATGACCAACAAAACCTCCAATATCAGCTTTTATTGCTGTTATAGTAACCTTCATAAATCCTCCTTTTTGTTTTATTTTCCATAAAAGAGCCTATCACCCAAAATCTTCGGTAGACCTCTTTCAACAATCTTTCTGTAAGTCTTCCGAACATCATAATCCTTTCTTTTTATTATAGCAGAATTTTCCTCAGTATCAAGTATTAAATACGAAGATTCTTTATAACCATCTCTTGGTTGCCCTATGCTTCCCGGGTTTATAATAAACCTTGCATCTATTTTTACATCTATTGTTTTTGAATTAGAATCTATAATTTCTCCTTTATATTTTATGAAGGTGATTGGAATGTGTGAATGTCCAATGAAACCAATTTTTTCCTCAAAATAAAAAAATTCTCTTAACGCATCTTCTCTAAAGATTATATAATCCCAACCTTCAGGATTACTGAAATTTGAATGTGAGTATATATAACCATCTTCTCTGTGAATTAAAGGAAGTGATGAAAGATAATTCATATAAATTTTATCCAATTTATTGGCAGTCCATATAATAGCTTCTTTAGCAAAATTGTTAAAATTTTTTATATCTGTTTTTCCGCAAACACCCCAGTCATGATTTCCAGCAATCACAACATCCGCAATATCCTTTATAATATTTATACATTCTTCCGGATCTGGTCCGTAACCTACTATATCACCAAGGCATATTACCTTATCAAGTAATTTCAGCTCTTCAATAACGGATTCCAGTGCTTCAAGATTGCTGTGTATATCAGATATAATTCCAATCTTCAAAGGAGCCCCTTCTTCCGAAATATAGAATCCAGAACACCATTAACAAATTTTGCAGATTTAGATGAACCAAAGACCTTTGCAATCTCAATTGCTTCATCCATTATTACTTTAACCGGCGTTTCCGGAAACTCTTCAGTCTCAGAAATAGCAATTCTTAAGATATTAAGATCAATCTTTGATAATCTTTTAAAACTCCAGTTTTTAAGATTCTCTTTGATATTATTATCAATGATAGCTTTCATCTCTTTAGTTTTTTTCATAAGTCTTCTTGCAAACTCTCTATCCTCATTCTTCAATTTCTTTGAAGATAATAATTTTTTGAATATTTCCTCAGATGAATTAGTGTTAAATTCTTCTGAATAAAGTGTTTTTAAAACTGCTATCCTTGCATCCCTTCTCATTTAATCTTTTCGAGGAGATTTATCATCTCCAGAACACTCATTGCAGCATCCCATCCTTTATTCCCATGTTTAAGTCCTGCCCTTGTTAACGCCTGTTCCTCTGTATCAGCTGTTATTACACCAAAAGAGATGGGTTTCCCGGAATCCAGCGATATCCTTGCGATACCTTTTGAGATCTCATTTGCGACATAATCAAAATGGGGCGTATCACCTCTAATAACTGCAGATATAGCAATTAATCCATCATACCTATCAACAATTTTTTTAAGCACAATAGGGATTTCAAAAGAACCCGGTGTCCAGTAAATATCAACATCATCTACACCATGCCTTTTTAAACAATCTTTTGCACCTTCAAGAAGATGCGTTGTTACAAGGCTGTTAAACCTTGATACAACAATCCCTATCTTCTTTCCCTTTCCAATTAGTGTTCCCTGATATTCCATAATACCTCCTTTTAAAAGTCACGCAAAAGGTGACCAAGTTTCTCTCTTTTTACCTTCAAATAACCAATGTTTACCTCGTTAGGAATAATTTCTAATGGAACCCTCTCAACAACCTTTAGACCATATCCTTCAAGTCCAACTATCTTTCTTGGATTGTTAGTTAAAAGTCTTATTGTTGAAAGTCCTATATCCTTTAAAATCTGTGCTCCTATTCCATAATCTCTCAAATCAGGTTTAAAACCAAGTTTTAGATTTGCGTCAACTGTATCAAGCCCTTCTTCCTGTAATTTATACGCTTTTAGTTTGTTTAAAAGTCCTATACCTCTTCCTTCTTGCATAAGATAGAGAAGAACCCCTTTCCCTTCTTTTACTATTCTTTCTATTGCATTATGCAGCTGACTACCACAATCACATCTTAATGAAAGAAAGAGATCACCAGTTATACATTGTGAGTGAACCCTCACAAGAATATTCTCTTTTCCTTCTACTTCTCCATAAATCAAGGCAAGGTTTATATGGTCATCAAGAGAGTTAGAATATGCAAAAAGTCTGAATTCACCATATTCTGAAGGAAGTTTTACTTCCACCTCCCTTTTTACGAGTTTTTCTGTTTTTTGTCTAAATAATATAAGGTCCTTTATTGTTATAAGTTTAAGCCCATACTGTGTTGCAATCTCATATAATTTAGGCAGCTTTGCCATCGTTCCATCATCATCCATTATTTCACATAAAACTCCTGATGGATAAAGCCCCGCAATTTTAGCAAGGTCTGTTGATGCTTCTGTATGTCCAGCTCTTCTTAAAACACCACCGGGTGCTGACCTGAGTGGGAAAATATGCCCTGGTCTTGCAAGGTCTTCCGGTTTTGAATTTGGATCAATACAGACTTTTATAGTTTGGGCCCTATCGTAAGCACTAATACCTGTTGTAGTTCCTTTTACTGCGTCAACACTTATAGTAAAAGCCGTTCCGAACCTTGCAGTAATATTGTCTGTCATTAAAGGAAGTTTTAATTCATTCAATCTTTTTTCTTCCAGTGAAACACAAATAAGTCCTCTTCCTATCTTACTCATAAAATTTATAGCTTCAGGTGTAACCTTCTCTGAAGCCATTACAAAATCACCTTCGTTTTCCCTGTCTTCATCATCAACAACTATAACAATTTTACCCTTTTTAATGTCTTCAATTGCCTCTTCAATGGTATTGAACTTAATATCTTCCATTATTTACCTCCATAATCCTCTTAATATACCTTGAAATAACATCTATTTCAAGGTTAACATAATCACCTTCTTTTTTATATTTTAATACTGTATTTTCAATTGTAAAAGGAATAATATTTATTGTAAAATCCTTCTTTGAAATTTCAGCAATTGTGAGACTTATACCATCTATTGCTATTGAACCTTTCCTGGCAATAAATCCAGCAAGTTCTTCGGGGTAATCGACTTTCAACAAACCTGATTTGTCTTTTCTTAACATTTTAATCCTTCCAATACCGTCCACATGACCCAAGACTATATGCCCGCCAAATCTCCCATCTATTCCCAAAGCCCTCTCGAGATTAACCTTATTTCCTTCTCTTAAAAACTTTAATGTTGTCTTTTCAACTGTCCCGGTTACTGCATCAAATTTTGCAATTTTTTCAGAAATTTCCTTTACAGTTAAACATACACCATCAATACTTATTGAATCACCTTTTTTTGCATTGAAAGGAATCCTGATAGTTATTTCAATTTTATCAGAAAACTTTCTAATTTTTAGAACATCTCCAATACCCTCTATTATTCCTGTAAACATTTTTCACCTATCAACAGTATATCTTCTCCTACTCTTTTTATTTTAT
>CBFGJG010000052.1:0-12702 GCA_965649055.1 Caldifarciminota bacterium | reverse complement strand
GGGGATAAAAATTAACAAATATATAGATTTTGCTGAGAAAAATTTCAATAAGGGAATAGATGTTGTTATAATTGGACATGTACATATGCAATATATGTACAAAAATGGTGTTAAGAAATTTATTATTGTAGGAGATTGGAAAGAGGGAAAATATTATTGTGAAATATCGGGTGATAATATATTTCTCAAGTGCGATACCCAGTCACCAAGATGATATTCTCCATATCTTATCAGAAGGTCTAAGAGAAAATTGTAAGAATTTTGTGGTAATTCTGTTAATTTTCCATTGTAAATTCTTAAAAATGTATTAAACCAACCATCAATTTCAGTAGCCTCTTCTGTTTTATGCTCAATGCAAACCGTTCCATTTTTAACGATTGAGAAATACTTTATTTCTTTAGAACCGCATACGCTGCATTTTTTTAAAACAGGAAAAACACCTTCTATGTATAAAAAATTCATCAAAAAATATCCAAATATGGTATAATTATTATTATTCTCGAGATAATCGATCACTTTTAGGCTAACATCCCATAGTTTTAAACTTCTTGGCGAATGTTCAAGTAAGTATAATATTGAGAATAATATTTTAATCTTTTTTCCATCACACCTAATATTATAATATGGAGATAAAATATTAACTTCTTTTATTATCCCCATTTCCTGGTTTTCTTTTTTGTAATATACTAATGAAATATGATAACCGGATTCAATATTCCCAAGTAGTTTACTCTTTTTATAGCCTTTGATGATGAAAGATAAATTACCATTATTCCTTGTGTATATATGACTTACAATGCTTGTATTCTTAAAAGGTATATTTCTTAATATTATGCCTTCGTCTTTATAAAGCATTTAGTATCTTGATCTAAATCCTTTCCCAAGAACTTCATGAACATTATATATAACTACAAAGGCATCTGGATCTATGCTTTTTACAAGATACCTCAATATTTCTAATTCTCTAATGGATATTACAACAATAACTATATCTCTTGGTTCACCGGTATACATTCCTATTCCTTTTATCAAAGTTGCCCCTCTATTTAGTTTTTCCATAATTGCATTTGAAACAATTTCGCCTGATTTTGTCGTAATCATAACACTTCTTGCGTAATCAGCGCCTTCAAGTATTGTGTCAATAATCTTACTTGATACAAAAAGAGCAATGAAACTGAAAAGTATTAATTCGAATGACTGAAATGTAAAACCTGAAATACAGATTATAAATGAGTCTATTATAAATATAGACAAACCTGTGGTAATTCCCGTATATTTATTCATAATTCTTCCAAGTATATCAGTTCCACCCGTAGAACCACCACCTTTAAAAACAAACCCAATTCCTGCACCTAACAACACGGCACCATATAAACTTGCAAGCAGAGCATCGCTTGTTAATATAGGTGGCCTTATAACATATTTAATAAAAAGAGAAAATATTGAAATCAGAACTATTGATAATATTGTAAAAAAACCAAATTTGAAACCAAGATTTTTTATCCCAAGAAGAAATATAGGAATATTGAGAATAGCATAGGTTAGACCGAATGGAATCTTGAATAGATTATAAATAACAATTGCAACGCTTCCTATACCACCAGGTGTAATTTTCAAAGGAACAAGAAAAAGTTCAAATCCAAGTGCTGATAATAAGCTTCCTAAAACTATGAAAGTAATTGTTCTCATTTTTTCCTCACCATTACCTTTCTTATTTCTCTATCTGTTGCATCTATTATTTTAAATTCATAGTCTTCAATAGTGAAAGATTCACCTTCTTCTGGAATAGTTTTTATATGCTTTATAATATAAGCTGAAACTGTTTCATCTGAATTTATTCCAATAGTATTCAAAATAACATCCCCTTTTAATATGAAAGAACCTTTTTGTTGTTTATCATGAATAAAAGTCTCGGATAAAAAATTAATGAAAATATCATCAAGTTTTATAAATCCCGCTGTTCCACCAAACTCATCAACAACTATAGCAGTTTTTGTATCATTTTTTAATAACTCCAAGATTGCCTCATCGCATGATTTATTTTCGGATATAAAAACAGGCATAAGTAGTAAATCCTTCAAGTTAGTATTCTTGCTTCTAAAAGCTTCTCTTACATTCACAATACCTATTATATTATCAATATTATCTTTGTAAACAGGAATTTTTGTGCATCTTTTTTTACAATATATTTCAAACAATTTATCAATTCCTTCATTAATCTCCACAGATATTATTTTTGTTCTTGGAATCATAATATCCTTTACTTTTCTGTTGCTCAATGAAATTATTTTCCTAAGAAACAAATATTCCTCTTTTTTTAATAATTTTTCCTCGAAATTCTTTCTGAGTATTAATTCAATTTCAGATTTTGTAATGTCTTTATCTTTTTCCTCAATCCTTAATAATTTTAAAAACCAATGGGATAATAACCTCATAGTAAAGATAATCGGATAGAATATATAATAGAGAAACTTTATAGGAATAGCATAAAATGAAGCAAAAAACTCCGGTTTTCTTAAAGTAATAGTTTTAGGTATTATTTCGCCAAATAAAAGAATTAATATTGTTGATAGTATAGATGAAGCTAAAATGTTTTGTCTAAATGAATTTAGAATTGAAAAAGAAACTATCGAAAGGTTAATCCCTGTAAGAATAACAGAAAAATACACTTCCGGTTTTTCAAGTAGAGAATATAGAACTTCGTATACTTTATGGCGATCTTTAATTTTTTTAATAACATATCGATTGGAAGAGACAAAGGCAATCTCTGCTGAGTTGAAAATCATTATTAGTAATAACAATAATATAAATAATATAATCATAAATTATACCATTATCCTCTTAATAAATTCGTTTTCAATATGTTCAATATCTATTACGCCTTTTAAGTTCTGTTTATCATCTGTAATAAGTAACATCTTTTCGTTAACTCTTTTTAGATATTTAAGTAATTCTGAAACATAGGTATTTTCATTTACAAATAATGCTGGTTTTATGTGTTTTTTTAGTTCGCCCTTTTCGCATAATATATCTTTTATGTCAATTATTCCTACTACATTTTCAGGTTCTTTTCTGTAAGCGGGAAATCTTTTTATATTTGCTGGAAGAAAAGCTAAAACATCTTCTATGCGTGAATTTTCATTTATGAAATAGTATTTCTCTTTAGGTATCATTATTTCAATAGCTTTCATCTTAGAAATTTCAATAATTGAATTTGAAAATTTCGATTCTATCTCTTGTAAAGTTCCTTCTTTTGAACTTATCATGAATAAATCTTCCAAAAATTTCTTTCCTCTAAATATCTTCCTATCTTCCTTAAAAGGGACAAAAATTGATAAAATAAAATTTATTGGTAATTCTATGAAATAAAAAACAAAAAATATGGGGAGTGAATATTTTAAGATAATATTTTTTCTTTTCACTCCAAATATTTTGGGAGAATATTCACCAAAAATTAAGATAAAAATAGTAGTTAATAAAGTTATTGCAAAAGTTGGAATCTTACTAAAAAATAGCCTTTCAGAAATCTGTGATAAAAGAACATTTACAAAAGTGTTTGATATAAGTATTGTGGTTAATATCCTTTGTTTCGATGAAAACACGATTTTCGTTAATTTATTCCCTACTGACTGCAAATATACATATTTATAAGGGTTTAAGGAAAAAATAGCAGCTTCAAGTGATGAAAAAAAGAATGAGAAAAAAAAGAGGATCGGTAAAAAAATAAGATTCATAAATATTCTTTTTCCTTCTTTCTCATAATCTTAATTTCTTTTTTGCTTGTATCATTATAACCTGCAAGGTGTAACAATCCATGAACAACAAGAAGCTTAAGCTCGTCAATTAGGTCTCCCTTTTTTTGTCTTGAGGCCTGCTCAATCGATATATAGATATCACCGCCAATAGTCTCAAAATTTTCGTTTTGCTTAAAATAAAAAGATATAACATCTGTCACAGAATCTTTACTAAGATATTTTTTATTTAATTCTTTAATATATTTATCATCAACAATAGTTATATTAATTTCTCCCTTAATACCTTCACCTTTAATAACTTTTTGTGCTACTTTTTTTAGTTCTTTATTATACATAGGTAAAACATTCAATTTTAATCTCATTTTAGCGAAACTTTTGGGTATTTAATTCTTGTATGATAAGCTGCTATCAGTCTTTTTGAAAAAACTTCTTTTATTATGCTCAAATCTTTTAAAGAGATGTTACCGTTATCGAGTTGTTTTTCTTGTAGTTTCATTTCAACAACTTTTTCAACAAGTTTTTTAATATCTTCTTCACTCTCAAATTCCGCACTTTTAGATGCAGCCTCAACTGAATCTGCAAGCATAACTATTGAAGACTCTTTTGAAGATGGGGTAGGGCATTCATAAGAATATTCTTTTTCATCTGGAGAATCATAGATTTCTTTAGCCTTCTCAAAGAAAGACCTTATTATTGTATTACCATGGTGCTCCCATATAATTCTAATAATTTCGTCTGGCAGATGGTATTCTTTTGCAATACTTACTCCATCAATAATATGTGATCTCAGTATAGCAACAGATAGTTTTGGTGGAAGTTCATTGTGTGGATTTATTTGTGGATTGATGTTTTCAATAAAATATTCAGGTCTTTCTAATTTTCCAATATCGTGGTAATAACCCCCAACCTTCGCTATAATTGGATTAGCTCCTATTGCTTCTGCAGCTGCTTCTGAAAGGTTCCCAACCATAACAGAATGATGGTATGTTCCAGGAGCATTCAGTATAAGTTTTGATAAGAGAGGCTGATTTAAATTTGCAAATTCAACATAAGAGAAATTTGTAAAGATCCCGAAAAATCTCTCAAAGACTAAAAGCAAAGAAAACAATATTGCAACCGAGATACCGCCATTTAGAATTGAAAAAATAAAATCTGTAAATATCTTGATTATGCTTTTGTTTTGAATTATGCCGTTCGATAAAGCAATAAATCCAGTTGTAAGTGATACATATATTACTAAATTTATTATTTCTTTACGATCCTTCACCTTTATTATATATATAGAACCAACTAAACTTCCAAATAAAAGTGGAAGAATATTTAAACTTTCATTTGGGTTAAATAAAAGAAACCCGGAAGAAACAAAGATTGAATATATAATACCCGTGAGCATTCCTCCAAAAAGTGATAACATCATTGCTCCACAAGATATTGGGACAAGTATAGAAAAACCTAATTCCTGGAACAATCGGAATAAAAAGAAAAGTGTAAATGTTATAATTGAGTTAATTATAATATATTTTTTCTTTCTCATAGACTCTTCCCAGGAGTCTTTTAAAATAAATAAAAATATCAAGATTAATATTATAATGAAAGTTTGAGTCTTTAAAAATTTCCTTATAAAGTTTGATTTTTTTAGTGTTTTTTCAGCAAGAACAAGTGAATTTATTATATCAAGAATATCTTGAGTTATTATGTCATTTCTTCTTACTATGGTTTGACCTTTTTTAATAAAAGATTTTTCTCTTGAAACAGTTTTCCGCGCATTTTCTCTTCTTTTTTCTGTTTCAGAAATATCGAGTAAAAGATTGGGTTGTAAAAAAGGCTCAATTTCCTTCAGTATCTCAAATGCTGATGTAGAATCAAATTTTTTAAGAAGTTCGGAAAGCAATAAGTTTTTTATCTCATTATAAGAATAAAAATCATTTTTTGATAAAATTTTACTTTCATTATTTCTTATTATCTCATAATAATCACCAAAACTTTGAGGTAGCGATTTTTTATCAAATACTATTCCTTTGTTCCTCGCATCTATAATAATTTTCTTTATATTATTTGGTATATTTTTCTTTAAACCTGAAAACTCAATATAGTATTCTACAGCCTTCAAAACAGGTGGGACAGATAATATTGTTATATTCATTTCTTTTCTCAATTCTTCCTCATTTTTTAAAACTGGGAAATCAAATGGTGCTATTATATCTTCTTTTGCTATGTCTCCTACATTGTATTTTATTATTCTTGAAAAATATGGATAAAATAAATTGATTATTATATATAACAGAATAAAAGAAGAAATAAACCCTTTATCTATTTTGTTCAAATTTCTCATATCTTTCGACTATTCTTCTTACATATTCATTACGAACAACATCTTCATTTGTTAGATAAATAAACTCTACACCTTCAAGCCCCTTTAATATTTTTTGAACCTCAACAAGTCCAGATGCTGTTGTAGAGGGAAGATCTATCTGTGTTATATCACCTGTTACCACTGCCTTTGAATTTTCTCCCAATCTTGTAAGAAGCATTTTCAATTGAGTATGTGTTGTGTTCTGTGCTTCATCAAGAATAATAAACGAATCATTCAAAGTTCTTCCACGCATAAACGCGAGTGGTGCAATTTCTATTACACCGGTTTCTATATATTTACTTACCTTTTCATTTGGTAGCATATCAAACAATGCATCATAAAGAGGTCTTAAATAAGGGTCTACTTTTTCTATGAAACTGCCTGGCAAGAATCCGAGATTTTCTCCTGCTTCTACTGCAGGTCTAGTAAGAATAATCCTTGAAAATTTTCTTGAAAGTAATTCTTTTAAAGCCGAAGCTACTGCAAGGTATGTTTTTCCAGTTCCTGCAGGACCTATTGAGAATGTAATGATATTCTTTTCAATAGCCTTTAAGTAAATTTTCTGCGTTTCAGTTTTTGGCTTTATAACTTTTTTAGGTAAGAATATTTCATCTTCCTTTTGTAGTTTCCCGTTCATAAATATCCTTAATTCTGATATGGACAGAAAATCAGAATTTTCTATGGTTTTTAAAATATTTGTTATCTTAGTTATTGCATTATCAACTTCATTTTTTTCACCAATAATTTTAATTATTTCTCCTCTATGTATGATTTTGACTTTTAAGGTTTCTTCAAGGAAAGAAAGGTTTTCTTCATATCTACCAAAGATTTTATATGCCCTGTTATCTCTTAATTCTTTTGAATATTCCATATTAAAATAAAAGCAGCCACTGAGTATTTTCAGTAGCTGCTATTTTGTTGTTTTCTGATATTTTTTTTATGGTTTTGGTATTTTTAGTTTCCAACCAGGAAGTATAAGGTCTGGATCTTTTATTAGATTTTTGTTTGCATTATAAATATCTCTCCACCTTCTATATTGACCTTTTCCATAAACATTTGGATATTCTGCAAGTTTTGAAAGCCAGTCACCCCATTTGACAATGTAATACACTTCCGCTAATTTTGCTTTAAGCTCTTCAATCTTTGCTTTAAGATCTTGTATTTTTTCTTCAAGACCTCTTATTTCTCCCTTGAGTGCCTCTATTTCAAGTTTCTCATTTTCGATTTGTTGCTTCAATTGATTTTCAAGGTCCGTGTAATACTGGATTTGTTTCTGTGCCTCTTCTGGTTTCAGCTTTGTTTCCGCTGCATAGATAAATGGAGTAATCAACAATGAAAGGATCAATAATATTAATATCTTTTTCATATTCACCTCCTATTTCTTCTGAAGCAATGCGTCGTATTCTTTTTGAAGTGCTTCGTATTCTGCTTTCTTTGCATCTCTTTCAGCTATCAGTTTCTGCTTTTCACTCTGCAGTCTTGATATTTCTGTCTTCAATGCCTCCACAGAATTCTTCCTCTGTTCAAGTTCGTTCATCTGCTCCTTGGTCGCATATTTGGTGCAACCGATAAATGCAAATAAAATACAACCTGTTAGAAAAAGCTTTTTCATCTAAAAACCTCCTTTTTTTAAGTTTAATTTTTTTATTTTTTTTGTCAAGATTTATTTTTATATTTTTTCAAGACATTAAGGACATAATCAATGTCTTTTTCGGTGTGGTCGGCATTAACCTGGAACCTTATTGTCTCATCACCCTTTGGAACGACAGGATAATTTAGTCCTGTTGCAAGTATACCATTTGATAGAAGATATTTTACAAGATCGGATGTTTTCTGAGTATCTCTTACAAGTAACGGGACTATAGGATGCTCTCCTTCAATCGTTTCATATCCGAGATTTACCAATCCTTCTTTAAATCTTTTAGTGAGTTTTCTTAAATACTCCAATCTTTTCCTACCCTTCGGACTATCAAGAAATTTTAAGACCTTTAAAGCACAAGCAGCTTCAGCTGTGGTTATTGGATTAGAATAAATATAAGTTATGGCTTTTTCCCTTAAATATGTTGTAACAATTTCATCAGAAACAACATATCCGCCATTAACTCCGAATGCCTTACCTAATGTTCCAATAAGAATATCTACCTTCGTATTCGTATACTCTTCTGTCCCCCTACCTGTTTTCCCGAATGCACCAACCCCGTGAGAATCATCAACAATAACAATTATATCTTCTGGGAAATGTGAATTGTATTTTTCAGAAAGTTCCATAATCTTATCAAGAGGTGCATAATCACCCCTCATACTGAAAATACCATCTGTTACGATAATCATCCTTTTCACATTCCCTTTTGATTCAAGTATAATTTGTTCGAGTCCTTTCATATCAAGATGCTTATAAATCTTTTTTTCTTTTGGTCTTGATAGTTTTATAGCATTAATAATACAATTATGATTCAATTCATCGCTGACAACACATGTATCTTCGGTTATGAGCGAGGAAATAACACCAATCACTGTAACATATGCTGCGCTATATATCATTCCATCTTCACGATTATGAAACTCAGCAAGCATTTTCTCAAGTTCTCTATGATATATATATGTTCCGCTTATGAATCGGACTGCACCAGGTCCCACACCAAATTTTCTTGCTACCTTCTCTTCTTCTTCAATGATATCTTCCCTTAGAGACATACCGAGATATGAATTTGAGTTCATTCTTATAAATGGTTTATCATAACCTTTAAGATAAACCCTTGTTCCATCTTTACCTTTTGGCTTTTTTACTTTAGTTATAATAAACTCTTTACCTTTAGCACGTCCTTCTTTTTTTAACTGTTCAATTTCATTTAACAGAATATTCTTTAAATTCTTCATCATATTAAACTCCTTTTTTCAGTTTCATTTTAAGTTTTTCTATCATATCTTTTGTCATCATTTCAAGGTCATACTTTGGTTCCCAGCCCCATTCCTTCCTTGCAACAGAGTCATCCATATTATTGGGCCATGAATCCGCAATTGCCTGTCTTACAGGGTCAACATTATAGGTGATTTTAAATTCAGGTATGTATTTCTTAATCTTTTCTGCAAGGATTTTCGGGGTGATACTGAAAGCGGTAACATTGAAAGCATTTCTGTGTTTCAGTTTATTAGGGTCTGCCTCCATAAGTTTCACAGCAGCTTCAAGTGCGTCAGGCATATACATCATATCAAGCATTGTGTCTTCCTTTAAAAAACATGTGTATGATTTGTTCTTTATAGCTTCATAGAAAATCTCAACAGCATAATCAGTAGTTCCGCCACCTGGTGGGGTAAGATAGGAAATCAGTCCGGGATATCTTAACCCCCTTGTATCTACACCGTATTTTTTGTAATAGTAATCTGCAAGTAGTTCACCTGCAACCTTTGTTATTCCGTAAATAGAAGTAGGTCTTTGTATTGTATCCTGTGGAGTTTTATTTTTTGGGGTTTCAGGGCCGAAGACAGCAATAGAACTTGGAATGAAAACAGCACATTTATATTCTCTCGATACTTCAAGGATATTATAAAGACCGTTCATATTTACATTCCACGCAAGTTCAGGATTTTTTTCTCCTGTTGCCGAAAGAATAGCGGCAAGATGATATATACATCCAACATTGTATTTTTGAACTGTTTCTTTTACGCTTTGAATATTTGTAACATCGAGGATTACGAACAGTCCTGATTCAGACATACTTTCTGAAGGCTTCCTTATATCACTTGTTATGACTTTGTCTATTCCATATTTATCCCTTAAAAAAATTGTTAGTTCAGTTCCTATCTGTCCACATGCACCTGTTATTAATATATTTTTCATATTCATCTCCTTTTAGAAATTTTTATTAAAAAGATTTTATTAGTCAAGAAATTTCTTAATAATATTAAGGGTTTTGTCAATTTCTATAATATTGTTGAAATAATGAAAAGAAAATCTTAAGGCGTCATTTCTTAGGGAAATAAAGATATTATTAGATTTAAGAAAATTAAACCATTCCTGGGATGGTATTTTTTTATGCTTTACAGATACTATTCCAGAGATTGAATCTTCAGGAGTTATAACTATGAAATCCAGTTGTTTAATATTTTCTATAAAATAATTTTTCAGTGAGGTGATTTTTGAAGATATATTGTTAAGTTTAAGCCCTAAAATTAATTTAATATTTTCACTTAATCCTTTAAAGCTTATAATATTTTTTGTTCCTGTTTCAAATCTTCTTGCATCATCGTATGGTTCTGGAAGATTAAAAAAATCCGAAAAATTCTTCCATTCTGCACCAAGCCAGCCTGTATATATCTTTTTTATTTTTTTTTGTTTGTCAGGATTTATATAAAGAAAACCAGAACCAAAGATTCCAAGAAGCCATTTTGTTCCTGCAACAGAAAGGAAGTCCACATTAAATTCAGAAGGATTGAAGGGAAAACATCCAATACCCTGTATCCCGTCAACAACAAGGCTGATTTCTTTCTCTTTTAAGAATTCTCCTAACTCTTTCAAATCTATATAGGTGCCATCAGAATAGTTAACAAGATCAAGAACTACAGCCTTTACCTTTGTTTTCAAATTTCTTTTAATATCCTCGACTGGATTTTTATAGTTAAATTTTAAATAAATTTTTTCATTTTGTGGGAAATTGTAATTTACTATGTAGGTTGTTGAAGGGAATGCATCCTGCATACAAATTATTTTATCATTTTCGTTTAATAAGTTCAAAAGGGCAATAATAATTCCTTCGGAGGTATTGTGTGTTAAAGCAATGTTTTCCGGTGAAGTATTGAGAAGTGTTGAGACATTTTTTCTCAAGTTTTCAACTATTTCTTCTATAAATTCCTTTTCCGGGCTACCTATTTCTGATAAGTAATTTATTAATGATATCATAGAATTTTTTGTTTTTTGTGGAATAAGACCCGTTGATGCCCAATTGAAGTAGATTTTCTCTTTAGGAATGCAAAATTCTGTCATTATTTAATGATATTAATTTTTAAAAAATTGTCAAATATATTGACTTATATTTTCAGGTATATAAAATATCTATATGTTTTTTGACAATAAAGGTTTTAAGAGTCTTTTAATTCTTATATTTTTCTTAATTATTATATTTTTTACATTTTTTTTTATTATTAAAGGAGATATAAGAAATTATATTATTTTTTTTATAGTTATTTCTTTATCCATCTGTTTGATTTTCAGGGAAAAAATAATTATAGCATTATTCATTCTAACCCCATTTATTGGTTTACTGAGAAGGATAATGTACATTTTCAGCCCTTATGTTAGAATAGATTTGATAAATATACTTTCAGATATTTTTGTTTTAACATTCTTTATTATCATTATACTTGTAAAAAGGAGGGAGATATTCAAAGTTATTAAAGAATCATACATAGGTAGATTTTTCACTTTGCTATTTATTCTAATGATTTTGCAGATGTTTAACCCATCCCAGGGTTCAATCTTGGTTGGATTAGGTGGTGCAAAATTCTGGATTATTCCGATGTTATGGTTTTATTTCGCATTAATGTTTGATAAGGAGTATAAGGTAAGAAGTATTTTTAGAATAATATTAGTTATAGGTGTTATATGTTCAATTTATGGAATTAAACAAGGTTTGTTTGGTTTTGCAAATTTTGAATGGAAATGGGTTTATGCAAAAATGGAAATTGAAAAATTTAGTTCAATTGCAATACATTCATTTGTTCGTCCAATTTCAACATTTGCAAGTCCACAGGAATATGGGAATTATATACTGCTTGCCTTTCTCATTGCTTCTGGTTTCTTTTTAAAGAAATTAAGATTATCATTGTATTTTTTAGCAATGATAATTATTTTTTATGCGGCTATAACCGAAGGAATAAGGGGGATTATCATAATGTTATTTTTTGGTTTGGTATTCCAGGTATTCGTCTATATTAAGGATAAAAAACTTGCATTACTGATCGGTTTCTTTTTCTTCCTATTTTATTCTTTGCTTATCTCTTCAATCTCTGTTACTTCTTTTTACCATGTTTTACCTGTTAATATATCAAGGGTTTATTATCATGTAATAAAAGGAATATTTGATCCATTTTCATCTGAATCAACTGTCTGGGAAAGATTTGGTGAATTTATTTATCTCCCAAGGTTGATTTCGAGATATCCTTTTGGAACAGGTTTGGGAACCACTACCCTTGCTGCGTGGAAATTTGGGAGTAAGATAATAGGCTTTGAAATTCCTTTTTTTTCCTTTATTGCTACCACAAGTCTTATCGGTGGTATAATGTATCTTGTTATAATAATTCTTTCTCTTAAAAATTGTTATGTTAATTATAAAGAGACATCAAATGAATTGTATGTTATTATTTTTTCTTTAATCTTAACATATTTTGTAGTTGGAGGTCTTAATCTTTATAGCACAACACCAATTTACTGGTTTTTAATTGGTCTATCTCTGAGAAGATTTAAATAATTTTTTTATTTTAAGATAATACATTACGGGAAGATCAGGGACATGGTGGTACAATTTATTATAATTAACATTTAAGTTTTGTCTAAAAATTTTATCATAAATCTCATCAATTATTATAGATGGTATATAT
>CBFGJG010000051.1:0-12801 GCA_965649055.1 Caldifarciminota bacterium | reverse complement strand
TACGGTTCTTTAACAGGGTATTCTGTCTCTGGAACATATTATGAATATTCACCGTTGGCAAGTATGATAAATTCAAATACTACATTTGGTAATATTCCACCAAACGATTCTGCAATTTCTTCAATTCCATTCAGGATTTCAGTTTCCAGTAGTGCCATTGATGGAACTATTTTACCTTGTTCGCTTTTTATTAGGGATCAATATGACTCTTTATGGAAATCAGCAATTAACCTTACAGTTTATGGAATACCTGTTTCAAAGTTAAGTATTGATTCCCTTGTGTTTGACTATTCATTTAAGAATTTTAAAGTCCTTGACGGGATAAAAGGAGAACTTGATACAATCTTCTATGATACTGGTATAAACGGGCTTAGCTGGACATTCCAAAATGTGTATCCAAATTTTGGTGTAAGATTTACTCCACCAACAAATTGTTTTGTGGTTGGAGCTTTGTTTGGATTAAGACATACTCTGGCTGTGTATGATACTGCATACCTTTATGATTCAGGCATTACTTCGCCATCAACCCTTATTGAAAAGGTTCCATTCTTAACCCAGATTGCACCAAGTAATTTACCAGTTTGGCACTATGTTTCTTTTTCAGGTTCATATATGGATAATAATGATTTTTGGATTGCAGGTTATCAAAACTATACTCTTGATGTTCTTTCATGGGTTGGAAGCAGTTTTGGTTTAGGTGCAAGGAGTTATTATAGAGATTTTGGAGGGACATGGTGGAACCTTGGTTTGATTGGGTATACATACGATCTGATGGTAAGGGCGGTTGTTTCCTATGGTGCTCCAACCACTGATTCTGCTGTCTTCTGGATAAAGAATATTGGAACAGCGAATCTTGTAGTAGATACTATTTATAAAAAGAGAAATTCTACTTGGTTAAAAACAATAACACCAGTAAAAATATCTTCAATAGTTCCTAATGATTCAGCGAGTGTCTGGGTTAAAATAGACACAGCTGGACTTATAAGGACGGGTGTTTATGTTGATACATTAGTAATTGTTGCGAACACAGGCTCTAAGGCAGAAGTTTATCTCCCAGTGATTATAAGATTTTCTGTTACAGGTATTTCAATTACAGAAATGGCTGCATACGAATTGGATGGATTTGTAAATATTATATGGAGAATAGGAGTTGCAGGTGATGGAACAGTAATAATTGAGAGGAAATTGAAAGGTGAATATCCTTATGAAAAGATTGGTGAGGTAAGCTATGATAATGAGGGTATATATTCATTTGTTGATAGGACCGTTGAAATGCCTGGAGAGTATATTTATAGATTAAGGGACGGAAAGACGAACGAAATTCTTGCTGAGACAGAATGCGACTATTCAGGAAAAATTTCTGAGTTCAATATTATCACTAACTATAGTTCATCAAAGATTGATATAAAATTTAATCTTCTTAAAGAAGAGTTAGTTTCACTTAGTTTCTACGATATAGCTGGAAGAGAGATTATTTCTATTTTTAAGAATGAAAAACTCGGAAGAGGAAATTACAGTTTCTCATATCCTATGCCCCAAAATGGTGTCTATTTCGTTAAACTTTCCAAGGATGGAAATTCTGAAACAAGAAAAATATTAATAGTGAGGTAATATGTTTTTTATCTGGTTTCTGTTGCAGGAATTGGGAAAAATAAAGGCAAATGTGTATTTTGAAAAACCAAAAACAACCACGGTAAATATTAAAAGTAAAGAATACCTGAAGATTGAATCTGAAGGTATGGAATTTACTTCTATTCCGGGAAAACCTCTACTTCCAGTAAAGACATTTATTTTTATAGTTCCTCCCAATGCAGATGAAATAAATGTTTCTTTAATGGATATAAAGGTAGACACATTTTCTCTTGAACTTCCTATATTACCTGCACAGAAACCAGTCCCATTTTTTTCCAACTGGAAGGATTTTATAACAACAATAGAACCGGAGAATGAATATTACAACAAAGATCAATTTATACCAGTTGAAAGGATAAATGGATTAAAAATAGGAAATAAAGGGGGTTTTAAGATTGTCTATTTCCAGGTATATCCCTATAGGTATAATCCTGTATCTTCAAGATTAGAAGTAATGTCGGAGGCAGAGATTGTAATAAACTATAAAGAAGGAAAAAATGTGAGTTTTTCACCATCAAAGAAACAGCTTGATGTACATAAGGTATTGCTTGAAGAATTGGTTTATAACAAAGAAGATATTGAAAGATTTTCACCTCCTATTATGCGAAATCTTTCCACAACTCTGCCTCCAGACAATTATGAATATGTAATCATATCTGGTAGCTCGGCATTTAATAATTCATTTAGAAAACTTGCAGAATGGAAAAAGAAAAAGGGTATAAAGACAAAAATAGTCAATATTGATTGGATTATTTCAAATTATTCTGGATACGATAAAGCTGAGAAATTGAGAAATTTTATGAAGGATGCATATTCAACCTGGGGAACAATATGGTTTCTACTTGGTGGTCAAGGAGATTGGGAATGGGAAGAAGAGTATGTTCCAAGGAGGGATTTATTTTATGCCCATCTTTTAATGCCTGTATATTATCCTGACCAGGAAACAATACCCGGTGATATTTATTTTTCAAATCTTGATGGAAATTGGGATTTCAACAATAATCATATATATGGTGAAGAAGGGGATAGTGTTGACTTATTCTCAGATGTTTTTGTAGGAAGGCTTCCTTGTAAGGATGTTGAAAGTGCTGAAAATATGGTGAATAAAATACTTGTTTTTGAAAAGAAACCTCCATTTTATTTTGTTAAACGTGTTCTTTTTCCTGCTTCATTACTTTTCCCTCCATACAACTGGTGGGGTGATTCTGTTAATAATGCAATTGCAAATATCACCCCACCAGGTTGGAGTGATATTAAATTGTATCAATCACAGGGTAATCTTACACAAAAGGGTATAATAGATACATTAAATTCAGGTGTTCAGTTTACACACTATGCCTTGCATGGCGGTCCTGGTGCAGTTGGTGATGCAGATGGGAATGTTTATCTCAGTATAAACGATATTGACACATTACATAATGGAGACAATCTTTCTATTCAGACAGGTATTTCCTGTTTTACAGGTGCTCTTGACGAGGTATTTTGGGATGATAATGATTGTTTTGCTGAACATTTTCTTACGAAGATAAGGGATGGAGGTGTTGCATCCATAATGAATTCAAGGTTTGGATGGGGAAATCCAGCATCTGGGAAGATATATTTTTCAGAAGCAATTGATACAGCATTTTATCATCAGATTTTTAAGAAATCACATATAAGGCTTGGTGAGGCATTAAACACTGTAAAAGATTTTTATGGTGCAAGGGCAACATTTGATTCATTATGGCTTTGGTGTATATATGAATTGAATCTATTTGGGGATCCAGAATTAAGAATATGGACTGATAATCCTGAAACATTATCAGTTTTGCACCCAGATTTTATTCCACCAGGTAATGTAAATTTTTCTATAAATGTTTCTCATAATGGTATTCCTGTTGATAGTGCAATTGTATGTTGTATGATGGATACTGTTGTCTATGCAGTAGAAACAACAAATGTATCAGGGATTGCAAATTTTAGTTTGAGCATCCCATTTTCTGGAAACCTTGAAATAACAGTTACAAAACAAAATTTTTATCCTTATGAAGGGAATATCAAGGTCATTGGTAATGAGGGGATAGTTTTTCTTAATTATGAAGTTTTTGATACAATCTTAAATGCAGATAATAATAAAGAGATAAATAGCGGTGAGATTGTTGATATTCCAGTTTGGATAAGAAATAACACATTAAGTAATTATTCTGGTTTATCAGGAAAATTAAAGATTTTTAGTTCATATGTTTCAATAATAAAAGATAGTGTTAATTTTTTAAGTATTCTATCCGGTGATTCTGTTATTTCAAATGGTGCATTTAGGATACAAGTTTCTTCTTTTACGCCCGAAGAATTTTTTGTTCCATGTTCTTTGATTATATCAAAAGATGCTGAAACATGGTATTCTTGTTTTCTTTTATTGGTTAAAGGACAGAAGATTATAAATTTAAACCCTAATGAAATCATATTTGATTACAGATACAAAAATAAAAAATTATCATCTTATCTTGATACAATATTTTATGATGATGGAAATCCTACAAAACAAATTTATTTCTCCACTTACCCTTATATGGGTGTTCGTTTTATTCCAAATCCAGGTTGCACACTTTTACAGGCACTCGTTGGTAGGAGCCCTATTATCACAAACTTTTATGATAAGTTATTTTTAAGACAAGATAATGCTGGTATTCCCGGGGCAGTAATTGATTCATTCTTTTATATGCCCGATAAGTATGCAGATAGTGGATTCACGGAAGTTCCTTTATTCAATCCTTATAGGCCATATGTTTTTCAAAATCCTTTCTGGGTTGTAATTAATGATCAGGGGACAAGTAATGGAACAATGCTTGGTGATGCAGCTGGTTCTGGAAATAGTTTTGTTTCAACAAATGGTTCTAACTGGCAATCATATAATTCAGATTTTCTAATAAGGGTTTTAGTAAAAACTTTTACACCAAAATCCCTTACAGATTCTTCTATTCTGTGGGTAAAAAATGATGGTTCTGCAACTTTGACAATTGAAAAAATAGAATTAAAAAATAACTCAAGTTGGTTTTATTCTAAGAAACCTGAATTCCTTGCAATTCCTCCATTTGATTCTTCAAAGATCGTTATAAGGGTCGATACGATAGGTCTTTCAAAAGAACAAAATTATTTTGATACATTAATTATTTATTCAGATGCATCTTATGAAAACAAATTTTACAGTTTTATCTCGGCTGTTCCTATCTCAATACTTTACAAAAACTATATTAAAATTCCAAGGATTTCTCTCATAAGTTATTCAATTTATGATACAGTTTCAAGTTCAAACTCAAATGGGGTTGTTGAACCTGGTGAAATTATTGATATATGTGGAACAATTAAAAATATAGGAGATACAACAGGATATTCTATATTTGGTAAGCTCATAGATAATGATATTTACACAAGTTTTATTGATTCAGTAGAGGATTTTGGAAATGTAATTCCACTTGAAGAAAAAACATTTAGATATAGATTATCAATATCTTATGAGACACCTTTGGGGCATTCAGTTTCCTGTTCTTTAAAAATAAATGATGCGAATGATAGTATTTGGGCTGTTTCTTTAAATTTCCTTGTTGGTAAAGGGCCTGTTATTTCCTTCTCCGCTGATTCCATTCTTTTTGATTATTCGAAAAAAAATGGGATAAAAAGCCAAATCGATACAATTATTTATGACGCAGGTCCTTTATGGGATGTTAGCACATACTCATATTATGGTGTGAGATTTACACCGGCTTCATTGTGTTCGGTAAAATCTGCAATAGTATGTATTGATAATGTCCTTGGTTATTCAGGTGATACAATAATGGTTATGGATGATAATGGAGGGTTACCAGGGACAATTATTTCAAAGACTGCTTTTACACCTTTAACAGGTTCAAATTTATGGAATAAAATAGATCTCCCCCCTTATATAGATGATAATGATTTCTGGATTGTTGCAAAATTAAGAACAACATATCAGGGAATGAATAATGATCAGGGTGATGCTACAATAACTGAAAGAAGTTATTATTCATCAAATGGTTCATCTTGGATAAAAAATACATCATCAGATTTTTGTATAAGGGGAATAGTATCATATTTTACTCAATCTTATGAATGGAACGACACGGGTTTTATCTTTGTAAGAAATATAGGAGATACAACATTAACAATAGATTCTATAAATACAAAGCTGAATTCAAATTGGATAAAATCAATTTTTCCAAGAAACTCAAGTATTTTAAAAGGGGATTCAGTAAAAATTTCTGTTATTATAGATACGGCTGGTCTTTCTCCAATAAGATACTCAGATACACTTATATTTTTCACAAACGCAATTGGTGTATCTAAAGGAACGAATGCAAAACTTCCTGTGATCTTAAATTTCTATCCTCTTGGTATTGAACTAATCTCTGTGAATGCCATAAATGAAAAAGATGGAATTTTACTAATCTGGGAAGCGAAAAATGTAGAAGGTGGGGATGAGTGGATTATTAAGAGGAAAGATACCGATTGGAATATAATAGGAAACTTAAAAGTGATGGAAAGTAGTGATGGGATATATAGATATAAAGACAGAAATGTTGTTTCAAATATGTCATATATATATCAGGTAGGACTAAAATTAAAAACAGGAGAGATAAAATGGTCAAAGATGTTTAACATAACTGCCAATTTAATCCCTGAAAAATACTCATTCCAAATAATTGGGAATGTTTCAAGATCAAAAATAATCTTTTCTTATGGATTACCGATGATTACGGATGTAAGAATAAGGGTGATCGATATCACAGGAAGGATTAAAAGAGAGATAAAATATGATAATCAAGAACCAGGATGCTATATTTCAAAAATGGAAATTCAAGAAGAAGGTATTTATTTTATAAAATTCCAAACAGGAGGATATGAAGAAACAAAAAAGATAATCATATTAAGATAGGAGGAATAATGTTTAATAAAATATGTGTATTTTTATTTTTTATAAGTGTTTCAGTTTTATGTTCTTTTTTAGATTGCCCATTTGGGAGTTCACCAATTATTGATGGTAACATTTCTTCCGGTGAATACTCAGATGCTGTATATATAAGGGACCCTAGTCAGGGTTCTTCAATGTATTTGAAACATGATGGTGAATATGTGTATTTTGCGTTTGATAGTGTAAATTTATCATATGACGTTGAACATTTTTTTGATACAGAGAATGATGATGCATCTACACCACAGACAGATGATAGACATTACGGATTTAGTCCATATTGGATATACGAAGAACAAGGTAATGGTTTTTGGTTTGAGACAGTTGAAATTGGAGGATGGAGCTTTTCATGGTCATTTATTAATGCAAATCTTTGGAGAGGGGAAGTTGCATATTCATTCCAAGAACTTGGAATTACAAATGGTGAGCCAGATACACTTGGTATGGCTTTATTTGCAGGATTTAATTGGGGATTTGGAGGATTTGAGCCATATAACTGGGGGGATTTTTATTCATCTTCAAACTGGACAGGTATAATTGAAAATAATAAAAAAGTGAAGTTTTCAATTTCTCAAAATCCCTTTTTTGAAGAAATAGAGATCTTTATTGACGGAGAAATTGATAATGACAACATTATTTTAGAGGTTTACAATTTGCTCGGAGAAAAGATTAAAGTGGAAAGATTTAAAAAAAGAACTGGAAGGATTTTGTTGAAAGGTGATGATAATAATGGGAACCCATTACCTTCGGGGATTTATTTCCTTATTATAAGATATGGGGATGAAGTGGGTAAATTCATTTTAACAAAATTGAAAAAGTAAAATGGGGGAAATTATGAAAAAATTAGTTTTAGTTTTTTTGTTTTTTGTTGTTTTATATGCTGATTTTGTAGACTTTGAATTTGATTATTCAAAGTCTGATTTATCAATATTGAAAGTGAACGGTTATCATAGGATTAGTTTGACAGGTGCATTTGAAACAGGTAATCCTGGTGAGCCTGAATATTTACTTATTCCTTATTGTATTGCTATTCCACCAGGTAATGAAATTGAAAATATAGAAATAATACAGATGAAGAAAAGTGTTCTTGAAGGTGATTATAAGATCTTTCCAGCTCAGCCACCAAGACCTTTTACAAATATTCCTATAAATAGTGAATTTATACCTTTGAAGGAAGAATATCTAAGTATGGAAGGTCCATATCCTGAGAATATAATAAATAATGTTTCAACAGGAACGAAAGCAGGATTCCAGATAGGTATGTTCTGTGTCGCACCTATTCTTTATTATCCTTCTTCATCAAGATTGGAGTTTATAGAATATATAAAAGTAAGGGTTCATTATAAAAAGACATATGAGGTTTTTGGTTTACATGAGAGGATAGTAGAGAATATGGGCGAAAATGTGAAGGAGATGGTAATAAATCCAGAGGCTGTAGATTTTTATAAGATGATTTTGAAATCATCGCCAAGAAAGTTATCAAAAGCGCTTCCATCAGGGGATTATGCATGGGTTGTTATATGTAAGAAGGCTGACACAACTTACTGGAAGCCATTGATAGAATGGAAGAATAAGAAAGGTGTTAGGGCAAGATATTACCTTATAAGTGATATAAATGCGAATTATACGGGTGCAAATCTTGCAGAGAAGACAAAAAAATTCATAGATGATGCATATAGAACATGGGGGACATTGTGGTTTCTTATAGGTTCACACAAAGATTCCCTACCAAATGCACCCTGTTATGGCTATGTTGCTACAGTTCCTGCTACAATAGATAATAATATTGCATCTGAAAGATTCTTTGAAGATTTGTATCGTTCTGGTGTTTATCATGACTGGGATGATGATAATGACCTTTTGTATTGTGAGAGGACAGCGGATAATCCAGATTTACTTGCGGATTGTTATGTTGGCCGTGTTTGTGTAAAGACATCAGCAGATGTAGAGAATTTTGTGAACAGGGTTTTATTCTATGAAAGGACACCAGTGCAGGATTATTTAAGGAAATTCTTATTTTTCAGTGAACAATTATGGTCAACGAATTCAGAAGGATACTTTCATGCAGAACAGCTTGAATCAAAACTTTCGACTGCTGGAGTAAATTATTTAAATTATCATGAGATGTATAATGAATTAGGATACTATCCTGACGATGATAGTGCAGTTCATTCAATGAATCATGGAAGGGGATGGACAATTTCATATTCACATGGTGATTATATTACAATTATGCAGGGACAACTTGCTGCAAAAAATATCACTGTTCTTGATTTAAGAACAATACCATTATCTATAGAAGGTTCAAGATGGGGTATACATACAGGTATATGTTGTATGTCAGGTGGTTATCATGAGAGGGATACTGCATATTCAAAGGTATGGCTTGTTGATAGGTCAGGTGGTGTTGCAACTATCTTAAATTCAGAATATGGGTGGGGTTTGGACCAGGAAGATACAGATACGAGCTTAGGGAATTATAAACTTACTGTTGGGCTTGTTTTCAGATTTGTATTTTATTCATTTGCATTTAACAAATGGCATATAGGAGAGGCACTTGCAAGGGCAAGGGATAGACACAAGGCTTTTATAACGAGTGAGAGTGCTGAGAAATGGTCTTTGATTGAATACAATCTTCAAGGAGACCCTGAAATGCCAACATGGAGGGATACAACAAAAACATTATATGCATCACATCCCGCGACTGTTAATACAGGTCCAGGTACAATCATTATAAATGTATATGATGGAACAAAGGCAAGTATTTCAAATGTAACTGTTTGTATAATGACTAAAGTTGATACAATATATCGAGTTGGAACAACAGATTTATCTGGGAATGTTAGTTTTACAATAACCCCATCAATAGAGAATGATACCTTGTTCATTACGGCAACAAAATATGAGAGCAATTATAAGCCTTATGAAGGATATGCATTGGTCGTTTTAAGCACTGCATCAATTCAGTTTAATGGATTTGTTAATGGGAATTATATAAATATATTTGGTAATGCGCCACAATCATTTGATCATTTTAACATCTACTTGAGAGGAAAGGGGGAAGAATTTAAGAAAATAATAGATGCAGTGAATTTGAGGAATATAAAGATAGGGCCGTTAAAAGAAGGGGAATATGATGTTTTCATAGAAGGTGGAAATAATTTTCTTAAAGTCTTGTCGGACACACTAAGGTTCAATGTCTTACCAATCAAGCCGGATATCTATGATATAAAAGTTGAAAAAGAAAGGATAAAATTTTTATTTGTCTCTGATAGAGATACTAAGGTTAGTATAAAGATAGCTGATGTTACAGGAAGGGTTCTTATAGAGCAGGAGCGTGAAGTGAAATCAGGGAATAATTTTATAACAATTGATTCAAAGAATTTAAAAAATAATATTTATTTTCTAATGGTAAATAACGGAAAGAATAAATTTAAAAGAAAATTTTTAAAGATTTCATAAAAAGGAGGTTTTTATGAAAAAGTTGTTTTTGTTTTTTTTGTTCTCAATTATACTCTTAGGTGGTTGGGAGGAGGATGGAAATGTGGTTTGTAACGCAGTCTACACACAGAAATATCCTGAAATAATGTCAGATGGTTCAGGTGGTGCTATCATTACATGGTATGATTATCGCACAAGTTATGCTGATATCTATGCACAAAAGATTTATACTAACGGTCAGGTAGGTATAGAAGAGAAAAATACAAAAGATAATTACCCAAATATATTTATAGATTATATCTCTTTTAAGGGATACGAAAAATTTAGGGTTTCTGTATATAATATAGCTGGTTCAAGATGTGGTGAGTATTATGGCGATATGGTTGGAAAAGATTTAGAGCCTGGTATCTATTTTGTTAAGATAAAAGATAGATTATATAAGGTATTGAAGATAAGATAAAAAGTTGACATTATATCAATTTCTTTTATGGAAAATTGTAAATTTTTATTAAAAGGAGGTATTATGAAAAATAAAAAAATTTTCATTTTGTTTCTTTTTTTATTATTGATTACAGAACCCTTATTCTCCCAGTCTTATCTTTTGAGATTTAAATGGCATGAAGGGGATGTTTATCATTATAAGCTCACTGTGGAATCACCACAATTTGGTTCACAAGAATTTTACTATGACCAGATAGTTGAGAAGATTTACACACCGACTGATGCAAGTTTTACATTCAAAACACCCCTTGGAACTTTTAAGGCAAAAAGTTCAGATATTCGCCCCTTAGATGGAGCTGCAATTGTAAAGATTGTTTATACCAAAGGTTTTGTTAATGGAAAAGAAATACCTGTAAATAAATTGATTAAAAATCTTCTATTGTACATTAAACCAAATGGGGAGACCTTCATTCTTCAAAGAAAAAAGATTCAGGGGATATGGGAATTTGAACTTGCGAATGTTTCTGACCAAAATGAAAAAGATGAATTGCGAAGGCTTTTTAAATCCCCTGTTTCAGTTGATTATTCAATAAGTGATAATACTACTTTTGCAGAATACGACCCTGATGGTATATTTCATCCAATATATTTACCTGATCAACCTGTTAAACTTGGTGAGAAGATGCAATTTTCCTCTTGTGGATTTAATGTTGATTGTTCGATTAACAGAATAACGAACATTGGTGGTTTCAATTGTATAGAATTAGAAAACAAAACTAGGATTTCAACAAAGGAGATGATGCAGGGTATACCAGAAATAGGTGGAGAAATAGAAATGGCTGAAGTGCCTGGAATGAGCGAGATGATGATGGAAATAAATCAAAATGCTACGGCATATTTTGAACCCAATAAAGGAATAATGTTTTGTATTATTGATCATTCAGAAATTAAAGGCCCATTAAATATGATTTTTGATTCAAGGCTTGACTTGGTTAGTGCAGAAATATCAGGTGAAAAAATAATTATAAAATCAGAAATTCCTGAAAAGAAAATTGAAGAGAAATTTGTCACTGAAACAAAAGAAACAGAGACAGAAATTATTGGAAAAGAAGAGAAAGAGGAGAGTCCTGATTATAAACTTATTCGGAAAAGATCGGAGAGTGGAGAAACATCGATAAAAATCCTTGAACCAGAAGGTGCGATTGTATCTATTAAATCGGAGTTATCAGAGATTCCTATTCATCAGGCTGAAATCCCAACATTAAAAAAAGGCTTAAAAGAAGGCTTTTATAAGATAGAAATAAGAAGAAATGGTGAAATATGGGTGAAAAAATTAGAGATAAAAAATAGGATGGAACATATTCTTTATGTTAAATCATTACTTAAAGAAAAGATGGAAGAAGAGAAAGTAATAAAACCAATGAGCGAAAATTCTTTTTCAAAACTTTTGGAATCAATCAAGAGTGAAAGTTTTGAAGATACAAAGATTGAAATCCTTGAGAGTGCTGCAAGTGATAATTATTTTACCTGTGAACAACTGATAAATATTTTAAAGTTATTTTCATTTGAAGATAATAAAATCAAGGCATGTAAAATAGTATATCCCAAATTGGTGGATAAAGAAAATTTTCATTCAGTTTATTCTTCGTTTACCTTCTCTGATTCCAAGAAAAAAATAAAAGATTGGATAGAAAAATATGAAGGAGAAAAATAAATACTTGTTGATATTTTTAAAAAATGTATTAGAATAAATTCCGCAGATATGATGATATTTCTAATTTTTTTTCAAATAATAGAAACAAATAATTTTGTCATATACTATCCTGAAGAATTGGAAAATGAGGCATTAATTTCATTATCTTATCTTGAAAAATATAAGGAATATGTTGATAATATAACTGGTGGAAGACCGGGTAAGGTTTATGTTTTTATGGAGGATATAGGTGTTTCATCGAATGCTTATGCAGACCCTTTAGCTAAATCAATGCATTTCTTTACAAATATACCAAATCCAAACCCAAGATTTGGAACTATGCGTTCGTGGTTTAGAACGATTTCAGTCCATGAATACACTCATATTTCACACCTTACAAATGTAGGTGGATTCCCTAAATTCTTAAGATTTATATTTGGAAGGCTTATAATACCAAATTCAATATTTAATCCACTTTTTATGATTGAAGGAATAACAGTTTTTAATGAATCTTCTATTATCCCATACGAAGGAAGACTTAATGAAGGATACTATGATGCATATAAAGGAAAACTTGCAAAATATTTTAAAATTCCATCATATTCGTATCTTTCCCATTTACCAATGG